>CAYRZG010000095.1:0-5804 GCA_964428695.1 uncultured Desulfurococcales archaeon | reverse complement strand
AGTCTCCCCAGCGGCCTGCAAGGGAGATACCGGAGACCCGGACTTCCGCGTCGGCCTCCCTACCGTCAACCCTATAGTCGTCCTGGAATCTGGTAGCCTCGCCGGACACGACGAGAACCTTCGAGACTAAACCGGATACATTCTCGAGCTTAAACACCCTCCTCGCATAGACTGTGGATCCTCCGTGGTCTGATAGTGTCACTATCTTTGCCCTGGCCTTCTCACCCAACACTACCTTCGAGGTCAGGAGCTTGATCGAACCCTCATACCCTCCGAGGTCCAGGAATACTATCTCAACATCACTATATGGTTCAACTATTATCTTCACATGGTGGCCTGTGAAACCGTCGCCTCCAAGGCTTGCCACTAGGAGCTGGGATCCTTCACCCTCAACCCGGATCACGGCGCCAACCGTTAGACGCGCTGTGTTGTAGAGTTCCAGCTTACCCTTAACGCCCAGGTCTTCCACTACATCGTATCCCCTGCCTACTTCTTCAACGTTCTCATAGTCTCCCTGGACACTATCTGCTAGTATTACTTTGGGCAATGCCAGCTTCGCGGCCCAGTCGGGTAGGCTCTTGTAATTCACCGAGTCGGGCTTTTCCAGCTTCTCCTGGAAGGCCTTCCAGTTAGTGTAGTATCGGACTGTCGGCGAGTCCGCTATCTCCTGGAAGGGTAGCCTTCTAGCCTCCTCAAGTATCCTGGAGAGCTGGCTCATTTCCATCACCTCCAGAGTAGTAGTGTGATCGTGGGGTTAGCCGACGGCTCCTAGCTCCTTGAATTCTAGCTGGATTACCCTGTTGAGCACGTTCACGTACTCGAATGGTAGCTCTACTAGCACCTCGTGTAGGAAGCCGAGCACTATGAGGCTCTTAGCCTCGTCCTCGTCCAGGCCCCTGCTCTGCATGTAGAAGAGCTGTGGCTCGCTCAGCCTGCCGGTGGTGGCCTCGTGTGTCACCTCGGCTGTCGGCTCGTCGACCTGGTTGTGCGGGTATGTGTGGGCCTTGCTCTTCTCGTCGAATATTAGCGAGTCGCACTCTACGTCCGCCTGCGCCTTGTACGCTCCCCTTAGTATCCTTACTAGACCCCTGTAGATGTTGACTCCACCCTCGGCGCTGATGGTCTTGTTGACTATCCTGCTCTTAGTGTAGGGTCCCACGTGTATCATCTTGCTACCGGTGTCCTTCAGCACAGGGCCCTTGGTTAGGCTTACTACCATGCTAGTGCTCTTCGCGTGCGCCCCCTTCAGTATGGTGCTCGGGTAGGTTACGGTTATCTTGCTGCCTATGCTTCCCTCGAACCAGTCTACCCTAGCGCCAGACTCAGCTATAGCCCTCTTGTTGTTGTAGTTTATCACGTTCTTGCTCCAGTTCTGTACTGTTGTGAACTTTATCGTAGCATTCCTGTGCGCGTACAGCTCTACCATACCATCGTGGAAGCTGTAGCCGGAGAACCTGGGAGCGCTGCATCCCTCGATGAAGTTGATATAGCTGCCCTCGTCGGCCACTATTAGCGTGTGCTCGAACTGGCCCTCGTAAGCCTTGCCTATTAGGAAGAAGCCCTCTATAGGCTCCGGTATCTTCACGCCCTTCGGCACGTATACGAATACTCCACCGCTCCACAGTGCTCCGTGTAGGGCTGCGAACTTGTGGTCTCCCGGCGGGAATACTCTCATAAAGTACTCTTTCACTATCGGCAGGTCCTTCCTGACAGCCTCGTCCATGCTCATTATGACGACTCCCTTCTCCCTGAGCTTCTCCTTGACCCTGCCGTAGACGGTCTCGCTGTCCATTACCGCGTAGAGGCCTGCTAGGAACTTCGCCTCCATCTCGGGGATGCCGAGCTTCTCATAGTATAGTCTTATCTCCTTGGGTAGCTCGTCCCAGCTGCTGACCTGCTGGGCTTCAGGCTTCACATAGTGGGCCAGGGCTTCCAGGTCTATCTCTTCTATGCCTGGGACCCACTTTGGCGTAGGTAGCTTCTCGAATAGTTCGAGGCTCCTCAGCCTAAGCCTTCTCATCCAGTCGGGCTCCTTCTTGATCCTGCTTATCTCCTCGACTAGGCTCCTGCTGATCTTGCCCTTCAGCTCTAGCTCTACCTTGTATGGCTGGGAGACGAGTCCGAGTAGGTCCGAGGCGTCCATGCCCCGGAGCAGGTCCTCTCTTACCTTTATCGCCTGCTCCGCCATCTCCACCACCCCTAGGCCCTAAATGCGGAGTATCCCTTCTGCTCTATCTCCCGGGCGAGTTCGGGCCCTCCACTCGCGACAACCCTTCCATCCACGAGTACTGTTACCTTGTCTGGATTCACATACTCGAATAGGCGCGCGTAATGGGTTATCAGTAGGACCCCTTTGCCCTTCTCGCGCAGCTCTCTTATTATCTCGGCAACCTTCCTCACGCCGTCCACGTCTAGGCCGCTGTCCGGCTCGTCTAGTATGACTATCTTCGGGTCCAGTAGCAGTGCCTGAGCCATCTCGCTCCTCTTCTTCTCTCCACCACTGAATCCCACGTATAGCTCCCTGTTTAGTATGTCTCTGGGTAGTCCGACCTCTTCCAGTATCTTGTATAGCTCGCGGAGCTTTCTTGGATCCTTGAGCCTTGAGAGGTCGTCGCTTCCTAGTCTCTTGTTTATCACCGCTATTAGGAACGTCGAGAACCTCACCCCCTGTATCTGCGGCGGCTCCTGGAAGGCGAGGAATATTCCCTTGAGCGCCCTCTCGTGTGGAGGGAGGTCCCTTATACTCTCGCCGTCTAGGATTATGTCTCCGTCTACTACCTCGTATCCTTCCCTGCCCATTATAGTGTATGCGAGAGTGCTCTTACCGCTCCCGTTTGGACCCATTATCGCGTGTATCTCGCCGTAGTTGACCTTAAGGCTCACTCCTCTTAGCACTCTCTTGCCGTGGACGTCCACTGTTATGCTGTCCACTATGAGCCCCTTTTCGCCTGCCATACCACTTCTCCCCTTTAACGCCGTTAAACTAGACTGTCGCCGGCCTATAAAACGTTGCCACAATATGCCAGGGCGGAGGAGATAAGTATTAACCCTCGATACCAGACACGGCCTGGTGCACGATTAAAATGCCAACCGACCTGAAGGATAAGATAGTCTCCTGGATGCTAGACGAGGACCACGATGTTAGCAAGGAGAGCGTGCCTCCAGAGGCACCTGTAGAATGGGTGATAGGAGTCACGGTAAAGGCCCCGGTGAGGGTCAAGCTACTAATACAGCAGCCAAAGGCGAAGCGGGATAGGATAGCCGTGACCCTAGGAGTACTCGTCAGCCCCGTACACCAGCAGGCTCTAGCCGACAGGGGGCAGCAGGAGACTGTTAGGATAATGGCGAGGATATTGGAGGATCTCATGCTACTCTGCCCAGACTGCCTAATACTAGTCCAGCCATCCCTGACCACACCGCAGAACATCGTGTTGACTAAGATACTCTACGAGGAGGAGGTCACACGGGCGAAGCTAACGGCGACAGTCAGGATGCTAGTCAACGCCTACATCCTCCTAATCACCGTGATGAACTCGGAGCTGGGAGTGACGCCTAAGAGGAGGGGAGAGGACCAGAGTAGCCCTAGCTTCATATAAGCGGTGGCCCAGCATTGCCGCCGGTAGTAGTAGATCTCGGCAATACAATAGTCGAGGTTAGACCGTCGATAGTCTTAGGAGCTTCAGGAAACCTTGCTCTAGCCGCATCCCTATACGACGCACCATGGGACCCTCCAGGCTGGCTGGTGGAGCGTTTGACCATGGCTTTGAAGGGCCGTCAATATGAGGCGCTTGTAGGCCTATCCCTCATAGAGGCGGCAATGCTCATAGCAACCCTCTACGGGGGCATAGTACTGGTTGTAAACTATAATCCGCCGACGCCTGCTGGCAGGCTTATGCCTCTAGGGGGGCTAGGGCTCGGAGATCCTTGCACCCCGCGCGTCGAGAGCGATGAGGCAATCCTGGATGCTTGGGCTTCGATCTTCTGGAATAGGGAGGCTTCCGGATGCTCTATTAGCCCGACGAACGTCGCCTGGCGGTATCCCGGCGATATTCAAGTCGCGCCTGCCGGCTACAGGTCTAGGCCTGTCAAACATTAAATCGTGGGATAAGGCTGCTACTCTACGGTGGCTTGCTGTGAGCCTTCGGAGGATCCCTCTAGCCAGCCTTCACGAGGAGCTTGGAGCCTCGTTCGGCGAGTTCGCGGGCTGGCAGGTGCCCATGGTTTACACGAGTACTATAGAGGAGCACATGGCTGTGAGGGAGGCCGCGGGCATATTCGATATAAGCCACATGGGTAGGGCTAGGATAAAGGGTCCCGATGCCCTAGAGCTTCTCGAGAGGCTCTTTACGAAGCGCCTGTCGAAGGTCAAAGAGGGCTTCATGAGCGGCCCCACTCTCGCCCTCACACCGTTGGCCCGAGTCATAGACGATGAGATGTTCTATAAGATCAGTGATGAGGAGTGGCTAGTCGTGCCCAACGCGGCTGTCGCGGATAGAATGCTCGACTACTTCCGCGGCAAGGCTGCCGAGTACGGGCTTAGGGTTGAGGTCGAAGACTTGAGGGGCAAGTATAGCCTCCTAGCCTTGCAGGGGCCCAAGGCCGTGGAGGTTGCCGAGAAGCTTGGAGCATCCTGGGCCGCAGACCTTAAACCCCTCGAGTTCAGAGTTAACGTCGACTTCGGCCCCGGGAGAGCCTACGTTGTTAGTAGGAGCGGGTGGACGGGTGAGGACGGGTTCGAGATAATAGCCGAACACTCGGAGGCCGCTAAGATATTCCGAGCCGCCATAGAGGCTGGAGCGAAGCCCGCGGGTATTGCGGCTAGAGACACTCTCCGCATCGAGATGGGCTTCGTGCTTGGAGGCCACGAGTATGGGGAGGATCCCGTGAGGTTCCCCTGCGCTCTAAGCCTACGCTACGGTATGGGGGCGATAGACTGGAAGAAAGAGGGCTACGTCGGCTACGAGGCCCTAAGAGCGTGTAGGAGGGAGGGGGTACGCTGGATACGCGTCGGCCTAGTAATGAAGAAGAAGTTCGCCAGATTCATACCCAGGCAGGGGTACCCGCTAGTAGTGGAGGGTGAGAGAGTAGGCTGGGTCACGAGTGGAACGTACAGCCCGGTTATAGGGAGAGGTGTTGGGATGGGCTATATCGATGTAAGATACGCCATACTTGGCGAGCCAGTAGAGATAGAGGCCAGAGGCCGCCTCTACGAGGCTAAGCTGGCAGACTTCCCCCTTATACCGAGGCGATAGCCTACCAGGGCTCCGCCGCCTCAGCGAGTCTCTCGGCAACAGTCTCCGGGTCCAAGCCCTCTACTTCGACTATCTTCACCCTATCCCTCAGGCCGTGGACTATCTCCACCTTCCCAGGGTTAACTCCAAGCGCCCTAGCTATGAACCTCACTAGTGCAGCGTTAGCCCTACCCTGCACCGGGGGCTCCTCCGTGTAGAAGACTAGCTCGTCCTCCTCTAGGACTAGAGCATCCCTGTTGGAGTCAGGCTTCACGTAGACGCGTATCCGGGTCCCTCGCCTGGACTCCTCGAGCAGCCTTAGTATAACCTCCTTGTTCACCGCCATCCCCTGCCACCGGCATGTATAGATAGCGATTCGAGGATATAACCGGCTTGGATGATGGACATGCCAGTGTATTGCGCCGAAACGGTTGTTAGCGTGGCTCTCCGAGCTGCCAGGTTCGGCTACGGCGTACACGGCCACGATGTTAAGATTAGGGTATGCGTGAGGAGCAGTAAAGCTCTCGACCTTGCAATGCTTCACAGGCTTGTAGAGGGGGAGGGGTCGCGCTT
>CAYRZG010000094.1:0-5853 GCA_964428695.1 uncultured Desulfurococcales archaeon | reverse complement strand
GGCTAGCCCTCGATGTTTTAGTGAGCCTGACGACCCCGGGGATTACGCGCGCTCCAGACCCGTCTGGGGGGTTCCCGAGCACTATTCTCCTGAGATCATCGAAAGTTAAAGCCCCTCTAGCGGGATCCTCATAGAGCCTCTCAGCCTCGAGGAGGGCGTAGACGAAGGCCTGGGCCTCATCCGCAGCATTCACCCCCGCCGATCTAGACTCCGCTGGGGTGTATGTCTTCCATTCTATCACAGCCGCGGTCCTCGTCAGGGGATCCTCCACTATGGCGTCTGGAACCCCCCAGATGTGGAGCGTGTAGCTAAGCATGTGGTTCTCCACGAGAACCGTCGATCTCGAGAGCGCCTCCCTCCAGTTACCGCCATGAAGGGCCTTGAATGCTCTGGAGACAAAGTCTAGGCCGCTGGCCAGCATCTGCGAGGCCTCATCCCTAAGCTTCTCCTCACCCTGGGAGCCGACATCCTCCCCAAACCCGAGCCCCACTAGGCGGTCGAGGGACTCCTCGACTATGGAGTCAAGCCAGGCCCCAGCCTCAAAGCCTCTATTGATGAACTCCCTGAAAGCCCTCGGGAGCGAGAGGGCTAGGAGTAAATGTAGGATTACACCCTTACCAGGCAGTACCGAGTGGTAAAAACCCCTGACACCCATCGTCTCCCCCAGCCTAGCCTGGAACACACAGCCAGTAGCAGCGACCGCCACGCTCCTAGCCCTTGTAAGGTGAGCAGTCGAAGCAAGAATTCTGGCACCTATCTCCCCGCAGGACTCGTTCCCGGTCTCCTGGGAGAAGAAGCCTTCAATGAGCAAGACCTTCAAGCACCACCAAGTAGTAGAGGCGCCGCAGCCTTAAAAATCCGTTGATCGCCAGGGGACTCACCCCCTATAGTGTGGAGGGCGAAAAGAGCCCCCGGCGAGGCAGAGCCGGGGGCGGGGGTGTACTCTATTTGGAGCCACTCATACAATATTACTTTCCTGCGGAGAAAGCAGGTGAGGAGTCGCAAAGGGAAAGGGGCACACGAATGCCCCCACCCTTATTTTATCTTCATCTTTGGTGGGCTAGGAGGCCGCTCGCCGCCTCCCGCGCAATAGTGGCGGCGCTCTCTGTGGATACGGAGGGGCCCCCAGCGAAGCAGTTCGTTGACAGCTTCCTCAGAGCGGTTAAGCTTCAAGGGGCAATACCTAGGCCGGCATATAATTACTCGCCCGACCGCGACTGGGTGAGGAGGCACAGTAGAGTAGCGGAGTCAACACTTCTAGACCCCTTCGCGGGTGGGGGTAGCATACCCTTCGAGGCCCTCCGCCTCGGCTTCAAGAGGGTTATAGCAATCGAATACAACCCCGTAGCCTATATCATACTCAAAGCAACCCTCGAGTACCCCCTCAAATACGGTAAGAGGCTGGCCCGAGATGTGAAGAGATGGGCCGAGTGGCTGGTAGGGGAGGCCCAGAGGAGGTTGGAGAAATACTACCCCCCACACCCTAGGGGGAGGCCCACGAACTACATATGGGTTAGAGTGTACAAGTGCCCGGACGGCAAGCTAATGCCGAGCCTGGCCAACCCACTCCTCTCCAAGGACGCGAAGTTTGCCCTCAAGCTAGAAGGCTTCAAGCCAAGCCGAGAACCCGTCATAAGGGTCGTGAGAGTCCAGGAGCCAGGCGAGGCCAAGGAGCTCGCCACAATCAAAGCGAAGAAGCTCCAATGCCCCAGCGCAACACTCCCCTCACAGGAGCTCATGAGGCAGTACAGGCAGGCAATGGACTCCTGGGAGCTCCAGGGGCTATATGGCTACCACCCAGCAGTACTAGCAGCGGTTAAGCTCGAGGACGGATCCTACGTTGAGCCAACACAGGAAATGCTAGACGCATACAAGGAGGCTGAGAGAGACCTCAGAGCGCAATGGAGCCAGCTGATAGCAGAGGATCTAATACCGACAGAGGACGTACCTATCGGCGATAAGACTAGAGAAATATTAAATAGAGGGATAAATAAGTTTTATAAATTATTTAATGCGCGTCAGCTCCTAACTCACGCAGTAATAGTTAGGCTTATCAGGGAGGCTCATGGTAGGATGCTAAATGAGGGGTACGAGCCTGAGTATGCTAAGGCCGTGGCTACCTACCTTGCACTGGGCCATGGGAAGCTCTTGGACTACAACTCGGCCCTAACCACGTGGGATCCCTATGGTAAAGGCTCCATTAATCACACTTTCACAAGGCACGCGTTCATGTTTGGTGATGACTACGCTGAAGGCGATTTTATTGGAAAGGGGAGCATTATTTATTGGGCTTTCTTTAGTTCGACGGGTGTTGTGAGGGCTGTTGAGAGGATCGTCGCGCTCCTGGAGGGGTCGCCGGGTAGCGTGGAGGTTCTGCTGGGGGATGCGGCTGACCCCTCCCTCTACGCTGGGCTTGATGGGAGGGTTTATGTTGTAGCCGACCCCCCCTACTATGATAATGTTCAGTATGGGGAGTTGAGTGACTTCTTCTACGTGTGGTTTAAGAGGAGCATAGGGCACTTGTACCCCGAGGCCTTCCTTTGGGAGCTCACGCCTAAGGAGGGTGAGATAGTAGTTAATCGTACTCGTGGTAGGAGTGGTGAGTGGTTCCAAGCTAGGCTTCGGGATGCATTCAATGCTCTGAGGCTTATGGGCGCCTCAAGGCTTGCGGTACTCTACGCGCACCGCAGCAGTGAGGGCTTGTACGCTATGTTCGAGGCCCTCTTGAGCGCCGGTTGGAAGCCCGTGGGTGTGTGGAGCGTTGCCTCCGAGCAACCTAGGAGCCAGCATATAGTTGGTAAGGCCGCTGCTAGGAGCATGTTAATAATCGGAGCCGTGCCCCGGCCCGAGGTTTCGGACTGCTTCTGGGACGCCTCCCTCAGGAGCCGCTTGGACAGGGCTGTGCGAGAGACTGTTTCCAGCGTCTTGGAGCTAGGCTTGCATGGCATCGACGCCATCATGGCCGGTATCGGGGCTGCATTCAGGGTTGCCGGGGACTGCTGGCCCCTCAGAAGACTAGATGGCACCCCCGTGAGTGTCAGGGATGTAGTGGACTACGCGACCAAGACAGGCGTTGCAGCGCTGGCCTCTAAGACACTCGAGTCCATAGACGTCGACCCGCTATCAACCATGTACATGCTCACGAGAACAGTCTACGGAGAGCCTGACTACGATGAACTCAGGAGGCTGGGATATGCCATGGGTGTGAGCCACGACTCCTTCATACGGAGGTTTACTGGAAAGCCTAGGCAGGTGAGGGAGAGGAAGCTCTACCCTATAAAGCCCCTGGACCAGATCCAGGTGGGGATCTCACCCTCAAGCCTCGTTGAGGCTCTAGCAGTAGCTGTTAGAAGGTTCAAGGCCGCAGGCCTCGATGGAGCAGTTAAGGCGCTTGAGGCCAGCGGGTTCAAGCTGGACGAGAAGGTCTGCAAGTACGTAGAGGTGCTCTGGCCCGATAGCAATGGGGTTGAGAAGGAGGCCCTAGCAGCCATCCTCAACCTCTGCGCGGAGAGACCTGGAAACCAGGGTTCCCAGAATAGGGATGGAGTGAAGAGAGGGAGGAGGATTGACGAGTACATAGAATAGTGTGGCTTGAGGGCTTTGAGGTAGCTTATATCCGCCTCGCCCACCATAGAACCCCCGGGGTAGCCGGAGGTGCCTATCACTAGCCGGAACAGGGATCCCCAGGGCTGGGAGCCCTTCGAAGAAATAGTTCAAGGTAGGATTAGGAGTGACAGTTTCACGGTCAAGCTCTGGACCGTCCATAAGGGTTGCCCCTCCGGAGGCTGGGACTGCCTCGACGAGCGCTACTGGGATCCCGCGAAGTTCTTTGATAGAACATACTTCTCGACAGGCCTATCAGAGATACTAGCCAAAGCCATACGGAGGCTCGCGGGGGGTGGCGGGGACGCTGTATACCTACTACACACGGGCTTCGGAGGTGGGAAGTCCCACACCCTCGTGGCTATCTATCACATAGCCAGGAATCCCGGTAGAGCACTGGAGAGTCCGAGGCTCAGGGAGTTCCTCGAGGAGAGAGGCCTCACCCTCCCCAAGGATCTGAAGGTGGCGGTTAGCGTCTTCGACGGGGCCGCCCTGGATCCAGTGGCTCTGCGTAGGAGATATGGGGCCCCCAACCCCTGGGTCTTCATCTTGAGGGAGCTAGCTGAGGCCGCGGGGGATCACACGCTAGCTGAGTGGGCCAGGGAGTATCGGGAGGTAGCCCCGGGCCACGATGAGCTCTCCAGGCTCTTCTCCAGGCTAGAGTCCATGGGCTACAGACCCGTCGTGTTGATCGACGAATTAGCAGTATACCTACAGAACCTGGTTGCTGGAGGTAGAGAGAGGGAGGCTGATGCATTCAGGGTCTTCATCCATAACCTAGCCGTAGCCGCGTCAAACACGAGATACACCCTCGTAGCAATAGCCACCCCACAACAGTATGAGCCGGAGTCAAGGAAGATCGAGGCGTTCCTCTCCGACGTCCAGAGAGTAGCTATTTCCAGATCAATAGTAGGCCCGGCCGACGCCGCTGAGGTACTCAAAAACGCCCTCCTCAAAAGTGTGAACCCAGCTACAGCGATCGAGGTTGCAGACAAGTATGCAAGTGAATACAGGTCGAAGGCAAGCAGGTACCCCAGCGAGGTTTTATCACAGGACTTCGTAGAGTCGATGCGGGAGAGTTACCCCTTTCACCCCCTGCTAGTCAGGGAGCTCTACGAGAACATAGCCCAGCTCCAGGGCTTCCAGGGGACCAGAGATATGCTCAGAATAATAGCGTGGATCCTCCACTACAAGGTGAAGGAAGGGGACCCCCATGAAACTAGAGATTTCATCCTTCTAGGAGACGTCGACATGACTAGAGATGAAATCAGGAACCTCTTCAAAGTCGATAACCCCCTCCTCCGAAGGCTCCTCGAGTCCGTGGCCTATGACATAGAGGTTGTCAAGACCCTTGACGAGGAAAAGGTTAGAAAGGGCCTCCCTAGAGTTGCCTCCCTAGTATACTCAGCCATACTCCTGAGAAGCCTCTCGGGCTACCCAATAAAACAGGAGGAGGTGATGGCTGGAGCAGTTAGCCCGCTCAGGGGGGTCAGTGCGGACATGATTTCGACAACGCTAGACACCTTGGCAAGAGAGACTGCACACCTTCACAGGACAACGAAGAACGGGGAGATCATGTATGTGATCAAGGCTAAGGCTAATATTTACATGGTAATTAATAAAAAGGCCGTCGAGCTACTCTCAAGGAGGTTAGACTTAATAAAGAAGAGGCTCAGGGATATCCTGAAGGGTTTAGCTGCGTCGAACCAGGCAAAAGCCGTGATATGGCCTGAACACCCAGGCGAAGTGGAAGACACACCTAGAGTCAAGGTTATTCTTCTAGACCCAGATGCCAGCGAGGTTAAGGCTGGAGGAGCGAGGCTTGAAGCCTTATTAAACCACTACGCCAAGTATAGCCAGCACGGCGCCAGCTCCTTCAGGATCCACAGGAACACCTTAATATTCCTAGTCCCCAATGTTGATGTCTATGGGAGGCTGATACGTCTCCTAGCTAGGTTACTCGCTATAGAGTCCATCGAGGGAGAAAGGGAACATTACGGCCTCCAATCCGACGATTTGAAGGCGCTGAACTTAATGAGATCTGAGGTTACGGATAAAATATTCGATGAGATAGTACTGCTCTATGATAAGGCCTATTACCCAATCGACGCTAAACCGGAGGGGGCCCTGGTCTTCGATAGCGCCACCATTAGGACAAGCCTCGTCAAGGAGAGGAAGAGGCTATGGTACGCGGTGGCAGAAGCTCTAGAGTCCTCTGGCAAGCTAGCGTCTCGAGGGATATCGGACTCC
>CAYRZG010000093.1:0-5884 GCA_964428695.1 uncultured Desulfurococcales archaeon | reverse complement strand
AGCCTGGCAAGGGAGGTGGCCTCGAGAATCCCGGGTCCCGTTGAGCTACTGGAGGTTGAAGGAGGCCATTTCGACGTGTACAGACCCCCACTATTAGAGAGGGTTGCGAGGGCAGAGGCCGAGTGGGCGGCCAGGATCCTACTCGGGTGACCCGGGATGGAATGGTATGAGACTGTAAAGCTGGCCGAGGGCGTGGTTGCTGTTATCGACAGGGATGGCGGCTGGTTTAAGAGCAACAGTCTCCTCGTAGACATGGGAGGCTACACGCTATTAGTTGACACCCAGTATAATGAGGCTAGAGCCCGCACCCTGCTAGAAGTAGCCCGCCGCGAGAACATGCCGCCTATACGCCTCATAGTAAACACGCACCACCATGGAGACCATGCCTGGGGCAACCATGTGTTTGAGGCGCCAAGCATCATGCACAGGGGAGCCGCATCTATGGTTGAGAAGCTCCTACCACTCGGGCCGGATCTCTACAAGCCGTTCTTCCCAGACCTAGACTTCACAGGCGCCAGGTATACGAGGCCCACGATAGTGGTGGATGGCGCCCTGGAAATCCAAGGGGAGAAGAGGAGGGCTAGGATAGTACCGTATACTCCAGCCCACACTATAGGGGATATCGTAGTAGAGCTGCCAGACGACAGGATACTGGCGGCGGGAGACCTAGTGTTCAACAGGGTCACACCGCTCGCCCTGGACGGTACCGTGAAGGGGTGGCTGGAGAAGCTGGAGGAGCTAGAGTCAAACTATGCCGGCTGGAAGATAGTGCCGGGCCACGGGCCCGTCGCCGACGTTGGAGCGGTAAAAATGATGAAGATGTACTTCCGCCACCTAGTCGGGAGCGTCTCATACCTTTTAGAACACGGGATGCCCAGGGACCCGCTGAGGCTGGCGGAGAACGCTACCCCCGGCCCACTCATAGGCTGGAAGGAGCAGGAGCGGCTAGTATTGAACATAGCGAGGCTCCTCATGGACTTGGAGGGTAGGCCGCCGGGAGCCCCCGTGGAGGATCTACCAAGGCTGGCGCAGGCCATGGTGGAGTATAGGAGGATATTCGAGGAGCAGAAGAGGAGGGGGTTCCCCCAGCCGCCGGTAGGCTAGCCTCCTAGCCCAGCCCTCCTGGCGGCGGCCTCCAGGGCTCTCCTAGCATCCTCCCTGGCCCATGGGAGGCCCAGTCTCTCGACGGTCTCCGGTAGGGGCACGCCCAGCTCTGGGTGCCATCCGCGCAGCCTATAGTATTCCCTGATCGCCTCCCTCTTATCCTCCTCGTCTATGAAGGCCTTCACGCCCTTCAGGGGTCCCTCGGGCTCACCCTCCATCCACCTCGGCGGTATATCGTCGTCGACCGGCGGGTGGAGCCTGTCTAGCACCCCGTGTATCCTGGCGAGGGCCTCAGCCCTCCTAGGCACTAGTAGCAGGTCTCCCAGGCCGGCTTCCTCTCCTGTTATGATCTTGTAGAATTCTATCACCGCGTCCCTCGGGTATGGCACGAACCGGCAGATGCCGAGGGAGTCTAGTAGCGCGTCCCAGTCCCTCGACTCGGCCATGCTGGCTACGACCTCCCGAGCCGGCCCTGCGCTGGGCGGGTCCCTGGTCCTAGGCCATCCCCGCAGGTGGCTTGCCCCCACGTCTGCGGTCGCATAGCTCACCGCTAGGCCCCTCCTACCCCTCGGGTCCCATGCTGGAGCCTCGAGCCCCTTCACGTGAACTGCCCTCTCGGCTCCCACGCCAAGTATCTTGGATGCCCTCCAGACGCCCTCGGCTAGCACTGCTCCGATTCCACGCCTGTAGGCTATCATCTCCAGTAGCCTTGCAACCGCATCCTCGTCGCCGAAGCCTTTGGCCTCGAAACCATAGTCTCTCGGGTCTACTAGGCCTTCGCTAACCAGCTCTAGGAACCAGGCTATCGTGTTACCAGCGCTTATAGTGTCGAGCCCAAGGTCGTCGGCGAGCCTGTTATAGTAGAGGACGGCGTCAGTGTTGAACACGCCGGTTGCGGCGCCGAGCATTGCAAGGTTCTCATACTCCGGCTTGACTAGGAACTCGAACCCTCTATACCTGCTCTTCACGTAGCGGGCGCACTTTATCGGGCAGGAGGCACCGTGGATATACCATGGTGGCTCGACCTCCCTCTTCTTAATCTCGTCTCCCGCCAGCCTGGCAGCCTGCTCCTCGGGTATCCATGGGCGGCGGAAGTTGTAGGAGGGGCTCATCCCAAGCATCGCCGCGTATAGGAGGCTGTTTGTCGTACCGTAGGTTCTCATGTCCGCATATCGGGGGCTGGTGGCGAAGTGCTCGTACCATTTCCTGCCGAGTTCGGCAAGCCTCTCCGGGTCCCTCGCGGGAGGCCTCCCGCTACCATAGACTGCTATCGCCTTAAGCTTCTTGGAGCCCATTACGGCGCCAAGGCCCCCCCTGCCCGCCGCCCTCTCCTCGTCGAAGGCTATGTGGGCGTAGCGTACAAGGTTCTCGCCTGCAGGCCCGATGGCGGCGACGCTAGCCTTCCCGCTAGTCTCACTCCTAATCCTCCTGGTAGCCTCGGGGACCCGGAGGCCCCAGAGGTGCTCGGCGCCCCGGATCTCGGCCTCTCCATTGTTTATCCAAACGTACACGGGGTCCTTGGAGGCGCCCTCAACTATGATAGCGTTGAACCCGGCTTTCCTTAGCAGGGGGCCGAAGAAGTCTCCAGCGCTACTATCGTGGATAAGCCTAGTGAGGGGGCTCTTGGAGACCACGCTTATCTTGCTAGCACCGGGGACTAGCGCGTTGAAGAAGCCGGCCGAGAACACTAGCTTGTTCCCGGGGCCGAGCGGGTCTGTACCCGGGGGGACCTCCCTATAGACTAGGAGCGTGCCGAGAGCCTTACCGCCTAGGAATAGCCTTGCATCCTCCTCTGGAAGCTCCTCCACACGTATCTTTCCACGTGACAGGTCAACCCTTAGGATCCTGTAGGAGTCAAACACCATCCCCGGGGCACCGGGGAAAGGTGAATAGCACCCCTCATATAAACAGATGGCTAGAGGCCGGTGAGGCGACGGCCGTGAACCGACAGGCTTGGATGGGGAGCCGTGTTTAAGCCGAGGCCTCCACGCTGTAGATTTCAGCCAGCAGTCCTCCCTATACTGGCGGGCGGGCGCTCCCCGCCCCCCGGACTCCGCGGTGTGGGCCGCGGCGTGTGATGGGGGTGCGCGCAGCCCGCCCACGTTACGGACACGCTTATAAACCTCCCAGAGTAATAATAGTAGAATCGCCGGAGGTGCACGTGTATTGGAGGCAGGCCGCCTCCTCCAGGACATCCTCTCACGGAGGGACCCACACGGATACTATGTTATCCCCGTGGACCCGGACGGCTTCGAGAGGCTTAGGGGCAGGCTCCCAAAGGGAGCCGTCATAGTCGAGGCCGGGGACGTTGTGCTAGTGAAGGTTAGGAGCAGGAGTGAGGCGTCCAAGCTGGCGAGGCTGGCGGCGAGGCTTGGAGTCCTAGCCGAGGAGGTGTAGCGGGCTAGCCGAGTAGCCTCCTTAGCCCCTCATCCAGCCTTTCCAGGGCGGTCTTTGTCACCAGCAGCAGGTCTGGGTCCTGCATGTATTCTGGCAGGCCTAGGCCTGCCTCCTCCAGCTCCCTGGGATCCACGCTCGGAGGCGCCAGGTTGATGATTTCCAGGCCCAGCTCCCTGGCTGCCTCCCGGAGGGCGGCCCATGAGTCGCTGTCATGCCTCATGTAGGCGGCGAACTCGTCATAGTAGCCTGAGAAGGCGGTGAGATAGTCTATGATCCTTTTCTTCAAGACCCTCCTGTAGCACGCTCGTATCTCCTCCGTCTCCATGTGGGGGTTCCAGTCGTAGGCAGTGTATGGCCAATACTCGTCTAACTCCCTGGGCACGACCCCAGCGTTCGTGAGTATTATCTCGTGTACGAGCCCCTCGCGTATGTAGGGGGCTAGCGTCCTGCGGAAGAGGTAGTGAATGTAGCTCTGGCTGTAGGGTTTACCGTAGGCGCATGGTATGAAGAGGCCGAGCCTATAGTGGCGTGCCGGCCTATACTCTCTCAGTATCTTCTCGTGAGCCTCGTTGAACGGCCACTCCGACAGGTAACGGCGGCCCACACCCCTAAGGTATACGCGGGTGGGCGCACGCACCCAGTCTAGCTCGTCGCCCGTCCAGACCGCCCAGGGGCAGGCTCCTCCCCCTTCCTCCCAGCTATCACCCACTGGTCTCCACCCCAGTCAACCAGGTCAGCCTCCTCCTCTAGAAGCCTGGCTAACCACTCTGATACGGGGACTGGCTTGGGGTGCCTGGGGAGGTATCTGCGGTATCTAACAGCTATCACGCCGTCGAATAGTCTGCGGAATACGCGGAGACTCTCGGCCACCGTCTCCTCCGGTATGCCCTCCATGCCGAAGAGGAGGTAGGTCCAAATCTCAACGGGCAGGCCCCTGCTCCTAGCCTCTAGTCTAAGCTTGGAGAGCCTATACATTTCAGAGTCAGGCATGCCTTTCCTGAGTATCTTCTCACGTATGTCTTCGAACGCGGTCTCGAAGCCCACCCTCACTATCAGCTTTCTCGGCTCGAATATGCGGGTGAGCGCCTCGAGGCTGTCTAGTGTGACGTATTCGCTCCTCTCCTCAACCTCGAATATCCTGCCCCTGCTCAGCCTTCTAAGCTCGAGCACCGTGTCCAAGGGTAGCTCGTGGAGGCTCCCACCGTTGAAGACTGCTATCCTCTCGACACCCTCCTCCTCCGCTCTCCTCGCAGCTTCTGCTATTATCCTGCGGTTGTCCGCTATGACCCGGCCCGGGTGAACGGCCTGTTCTAGGGCGAAGGGGCAGAATGTACACTTCCCGTAGGCGCAGGGGAACCCCCTGAGTATCACCACCATCCTGTGGCCCAGCTTATCCTTGTACGTGAATACTCCTATCAGGCCTCTCCACCCTAACGGCTCCCGTCAGGTTTGGCAGGAGGCTGCCGAACTGGATATAGTTCCTTGTAAGTGCGACCAGCGCGTATACCAGCGGGGTGTCAGCTGCCGCTATTATGAGCTTGACTATGTACTGTCCTAGTATGATGTTTCCGATCACACTCCAGGGTAGCGGGTCTCCGCCGAGCAGTGATGGTAGGAGGTTGAACGCTAGGCTGATGAATATCACCGTGTCTATGAGCTGGCTTGCCATGGTGCTAGCGTTGTTCCTAAGCCATAGCCACCTCCCGCCAGTCTTTTCCCTCCACCAGTGGAATGCCCAGACGTCGTGCGTCTGGCTTATGATGTAGGCTGTGAGGCTCGCCAGTATCACGGGGGCGCTTCCCCCTACCACGCTCTTGTAAGCCTCGGGTGACGCTGGGCTGAAGGGCGCGTGTGGAAGGCTTAAGGCGAAATAATTGTAGGCTAATACTATGAGCTGGGCTATGAAGCCTGCAAGTACTACTCTCTGGGCGGCCTTCCTACCGTAGACCTCGCTTATCACGTCCGTGAAGGCGAAGGTTAGGGCGTAGGCTAGTACTGCTGCGGGGAACGCTACATCTAGGCCTAGTATGCTCGTGGCGACGAGCTTGCTGGCAAGGTAGTTGCTGGCTGTAAGGCTGGCTACGAAGAGGGCTGATAGCAAGGTTAGAGCCCAAGCCCTCCTCTCGGCTTCAGCCTCCATGCCTGCTCGCCGTCTTAGAGGCGCGATTGACGGTGCTAGGTTAATTATGCTTGCGTGATACGAGTCCCAACGGTGGGAGCCGTGCCCCTGGTATCCTTCAAGGTAATACCGATCGTGGGCGAGGCCAGCGTGTCAAAGTATGTGGCTGAGGCTGTTAGGATTATAAGGGAGGAGGGGCTTGAGCCAAGGGTTACGCCAGACACTACAGTCGCCGTAGTGGGCGACTTGGAGGTTGTGGGGAGG
>CAYRZG010000092.1:0-6262 GCA_964428695.1 uncultured Desulfurococcales archaeon | reverse complement strand
CGGCCCTCCTCGAAGACTCCTCGGCCAGGTTGAAGCCGGGGTTCCGGGGCTCGAGCAGGCGGCCGACAGCGTATACGCCTGCGCCGGCGAGGGCGGCTAGGGCGAGAGGCTGAGACCCGCACCCCGACGGGTGACCCACTCCCGCCACTAGGGCGCCCAGCGCCGGTAGGGCGAGCACCGGGACCCTCGAGAGGCCCGCGGCGAGTAGTGCCAGGCTAGCCCCTCCCGCCCAGCCGCCGGCGAGGGACGAAGCTAGGGCTAGGAGGGTTGAGGCTAGGAGTGCAAAGTAGTCTGAGAGCACTCTGGGCCTCGAAACCCCCACGACCACGGGGGCCGCCAGCGCGAGGGCGGCTGCCTGGGCGGGCCCCGTGCGACCTGCCAGGGCGAGTATTGTGGAGGCCAACTGCGATGCCGCGACCAGTGCCGCCGCGGCCCTGGCGGGGATAGGCTTCACAGCCTCGCACCCTCCAGGCATGAGGCCCTAAGGCCGCTGGCGATCTCGTCAGCGTCATCCTCCCCGCCATCGGCCATGTAGGCGGCGAAGCCGTAGCGGCCGCCCCTACCGGGGACCGCCTGGAGCACGGCCCCCGCCTGGGAGGCGGCGGCCTCGAGGCAGTCCAGCAGGCCTGCGTCAGCCTCACCCGCGACGACGGCGTAGTCTACACCCTTAGACCTGGCAGTGCCCGAGAGCATCCACGCCCCCCTAGAGGCGTGGGCTTGGGAGGCCACGAAAATGCCCTCCTCGAACACGTACTGGAGCACGTCGACCAGCACTCCTCTCTCGAGGGGAGCGCCGCAGGAGGCCCACAGGGGCCTCGACCCGTGCAGGCCGGGTCCCGGGACGCTCCGGGCCCAAAGCCTCGCACCACGCTGGTCGAACCTCACTGTCATAGATCCAAGCCCGCCTCCAAGAGGGATGCCGGCCAGCCCCCCAGGGGCGGGTATGAGTGCGGGACCCTCCCAGCACTCCTCGCCCCCCGCAGCGTACACAGCAAGCCCCTCGCCCCCTCCCGCAGGCTTGACCAGGACAACCGGAGTGAAGTCCACAGAGTAGACACCGGATATCTCGAGACTGCCGGCTAGCACGGCGGGGTAGAGGTAGACTCCCCCCAGCCCGGGAACCTCGACCTCAACAGGCTCCGAGGCAGGCAGGAGACCGTGGTCCAAGTAGGCTACGAGCCCATACTCCGGAGGCCTCAACAGCCTGCAGGCCCCCCGGCGTCCGCCCGAGGCTAGGAGTGCGAGGAATCCGAGAAACCTTACAGGCCAGCCTCCCCGGAAGCAGTCGTAGCGCAGGCTCCACCCTCCAGCCTCCAGCCCAAGGCCGGCCAGGAGCCCGGCAACATAGTCGTCTGCCGACACGGGGGCCACGCCACCAGGGTAGCGGTAGGGGGGAAGGCTATGAAATAGTATACTAGACACCCCCCTCCCGCCGGGTGGGGGTTACCATTATAGACGCCCGGGACCCCAACCCTCCCCGGGGGGTCTCTTGGCCTCAGTCTTATTCATGGGCGCCAGCAGTACCGGCAAGACGACGCACATAACAATGCTAGACAGGGGCCTACGCCGCCTCGGAGCCTCTGCCGGCAGGCTCGAGTCCTCATACTATCTGTCCACGAGGCTCATAGTGGGGGATCGTTGTCCCGGGGAGACCGACCTTACCCTCTCAATTACGGTTAGGAGGCTGGTTTACGAGGTGCAGTCTAGGAGGGTCGAGTTCGCCGCCGTTGACTATGATGGCCACAGCCATATCGGGGCGGCCTCCTTCCTAAGCCTAGTCGCCAGCATGCCGGAGGATCGGGTAGCCGAGGTTGCCAGGGCTTCAACGCTGGTGGCCGGGTCCCTCCTTGGCCGCAGCCCCCTACCCCCTAGGGGTTTCGTGGAAGCATACAATACTATAATGACTATAGAGTCTAGCGCCGGGAGGCTCGCAGACGTGTACTGGTCTAAGCTAGCCCGGAGCCTGGGGGTGCCTGTCGAAGACTACCCGGCGGAGAGGGTTAACAGGGAGTTCACGGGCCTCCTAAGGCTCTTCGACAGGGTCGACGCCTCGGCCGTCTCGGTGGCCGCCAACCTTGCGGCGGCCAGGGTGCTCGAGTCGATGGGCGGGAGCGTCGATGTTAGAGTAATATCTGACCCGGAGGCCTGCATCTACACCGACCCGCATAGGCTGGCAAGCATACTGGAGGGCCACCTCCACTCGGCCCCGGCGAGCTTCATGCTCGGCGTGGAGCCCGGGGAGCATGCCAGGACCTTCTACCTCGACTTCCTAACCCTCCGCCTCGCCGTGACCGGGGCGCTGCTTGGAATGCTACTCCTAGGATTCCACGCCATGAGGGGGGAGAACCTAACCCTTAACATCCTACACCCCGCCGACATGGCCTCGTATAGCATAACGTATGCGAGGAAGCAGGCATTCATAGACGTGGCCTCCGGCGCCCTCCGCCTCGACCCGTCCTGGGCAGAGGCCCTCGAAGAGGTGGCCCCCCTCGTCGAGGAGGCCTCCTGGGACCCGGAGCCAGGCAAGGTTAGGAGGGCCGCAGCCGCAGTGGACAGGGTTAGGAGGAGTGTAACGCTGCGAATCGAGCCCGTGGGCAAGAGCCTCTCAGCCTTCCCCGTGAACGCCGCCAAGGTGCTAGGCGGCGTAGACGTTGAGTTCGCCGAGCGGGTCATCTCGAGGCTGGTGAGGGAGGCGAGGAGGCAGAGGGAGGCCCACGGCATACTAGAGGCTATGGGCGGCTGGGCCGCCAGGCTGGCGGCGGCCATAGAGAGGCTTGAGGCCCACGGCAGCAGGGAGGCTAGGGAGCTGGCAGCCGCTGTCAGGGGGCTCCTCCCAGTGGAGCTTCTGGTACGCTACAGTGTAAACGCCACCTTCTACACTCACACGCTAATGGTGTCGAACCTCCTATCGGCTCTGGCAAAGGCGGCCAAGGCTGGCGCCGTCGACGCTAGGCGGCTTAGGCTACTGGTCACCCTCTCATACCTCGACAGGCTATACCGGGAGGGGCTAGACGCCCGGGAAGCCTACCTGAGGGCAAAGGAGTGTGTGTCAATAGGAAACTGTGAGGGCGTTGCAAGCTACAGGCTACTAGACGCTGTACCCCACGAGCCCGCCGAGATGGTTGAGTCTGGAAAGCTGTTCGGGAGAGGCTGGTACATTATACCCGGAGGCTACCTGGGAGAGGCTAGGAACGAGGCCTTCACCCTGGCGATATCATGCCTAGAAATCATACCCGCAATATACCCGGGTGCCGGGGAGAAGCTTGAGGCATGCAGGAGGATAGCCGAGTCCTCCAGGGTCCCGGCGGGTGAGGCTATTGCAGCCTAACAGTTGCGGCGACGTAGCGATCTCTGGGCCCGAGAGGCTCCAGGCCGCGGCATTCGGCGCCGTGGCCAGGCCGCCGCCCATACTAGTGGCGGTGGGCCTAACACCCCTAGCCGGCGGAGGCTATGCGCCGGCCTCGATAGTATTGTGGCTCGAGTCAACCTACTATGAGACGCTCTCAGCCACGGGCTCCACTACGGTCCTGGAGACGCTCGACTCGTCGAGGCTCACATGGCAGGCTGTGGCGAGGGCCTCCAGGCAGGCGGGGCTGGTGGCCTCCTGCCTCGCCGAAGCCCTGGAATCGATGATTGGTGCAAGGCTTGCCAGGCCGTGGGCCGAGCCTAGAGTAGTGCTTCCGGTCGAGGCAGTAGTGGTGTCTCCCCGGGGCTATTCGGCACCGCAGACCCCTGGTGCTGCAGTTGCAGCCCTGTGGCTCCGCTGGTTCGAGTCGAGGGCCCAGGCCTGCCGGGGCCCAGACTGCCCGTTGGCCCCACTACTCTCCGCCCTCCGAGGCTTCGACTGGGAGAGGCTCGAGGCCGAGGCTAGGATAGCGCTCCTAGAGTCGCACAGCATCTTCCCCCTAACCGCCGCCTCGGGGGGAGAGGCTGGAAGGGTGGCAGTGCCAGGCGAGGGAGTCGGGCCAGCCCAGTACTATAGGCTGGCATTCCAGGCCGGTGCGGAGCCGCTACTCCCAGCACCCCAGGGTAGGCCCCCGGAGCCTGTGGGGCAGGCTATGCTAGCCCTCGGCGCCCGGCTAGCGCCTCGAGCACGCCCTCGACACCACGGTCGGCGGGGCAGCCTAGCCTAGCGCAGGCCTCCTCGAGCATCCTCCTAGCCTCTCCTCCAAGTCCTGTCTCGCACCCGGCCTCCTCCAAGGCCAGGATAGTCTGGGCGTCGACGACTGCGAGGGCAAGGCCTATCCTGCCAGCACTCATGGCGGCCCTGGCCGAGGCTAGGAGGGCCTCGCCGCCACTCCTGCAGGCGGACTCGTCGAACACCCCCTGGGAGAGGAGGGCGGCCGCCAGTCTCGCCCGGGCCTCGTATAGGGCTACGAGTAGCGGAGCCGCCACAGCCTCCCCAGCCTCCCTAGCCACCTTGGAGGCGAGCGTCTCAACCTCCCCCTCCAGCCTCGATACGGCGGCCTCTATCCTTGACGCGTTCCCATCTATCCTCCCTGCCACGGACTCTAAACGCTCCAGGGTCTCCGCGGCCTCCTCCACCCTGCCGGAGAGCATGTTGGAGGCCCTCTCGGCCCTGGAGGCGGAGTCTTCGAGGAGGCCTGCAGCCCTCTCAGCCCTGCCCGCCGCCTGCTCTAGCCTCGAGGCGGCCCTCTCCAGCCTCGCCACCTTAGCCTCTACCGATGCGGCGACCTGGCCGGGGAGGGTCCCGGCCACCGATTCGAGCCTGGAAACCACGTTGTTGAGGCTAACCGTATACCCGGCGACCGCCTGCTCGAGCCTTGCAAGCCTCCCCTCCAACCCGGCTATCGGGGCAGGCCGAACTACGGGCCTCTCAACTGGCCGGGCGCCAACGATAGCGTAGCCTAGGAAGAAGACTGTCATAGCTCCTAAGACGCCCGCTACGAGCCCACGGATCGCCGGATCATGGGATCCTAGCAGATTATAGAATAGTATGGATAGGAACCCTGTCGCCGCGGCTATGAGGAGGGATACGACTGCCCTTGAATTGTTCTCGGCCAACCCGAGCCTCCCACGTTTAGGCGGCCCCCTAGGGGTTAAGATTGAAACCCTTCCCTGCATAGGAGGGCGACATAGTAGCGGGTGAAGCCTCCCCTCCTAGCCCTCTTCTCCGAGGCAAGCCTCAATATGTCCTCGAGGCTCATCCCCCTAAGCCTCGCCCAAGAGAGGAGCGCCTCCAGCAGGTCTGCCGCCTCCCACGGGTCCCGGGACCCTTTGAGCTCCAGCGCCTCCTCCACTATCTTGTCTAAGAGTAGCTCCTCCACCTCTCCAGGCTCGGCCCTCCTGACTGGTCGGCCGGAGGCCTCCATCTCCTCGCCTATCCTATCCCTCACCAGCTTCTCCCTGCACTCCATCCCCGCACCCCTCTAGGCCCTGGAGCCTTAGGAGGCTGGGTAGCTCCCTGTCCCTGTCCTCGAAGTAGCCTCCTGGGCCAGCGTATCTCGCTATCAGCCTGAAGTAGTCTCTCCTCCTCGTTATCGGCGCCATGACCCTGTAGGCCTCCTCCAACTCCACGCTGCTGGGGGGCTTGTAGCGGTCCACGTGGAAGAGCATGTCCCTGGGGAGCCTAGGCCTCCTAGGCGGGGACTCGTCGGGCACGCCCACGGTTAGGCCGAAGAGGGGTAGGGTGAGCTTGGGGAGGCCCAGCCATTCTATAATCTGCCTGCTGGCGTTCCACACCGCTCCTATGAAGCAGGTTCCATAGCCTAGGCTCTCCGCGGCCAACGCTAGGTTCTCAGCCGCTATCCCAGCGTCTATGGCGGCGAAGAGTAGGAGTGCCCTTTGAACGCAGCCCAGGCGGGACCCCCTGTGCTCTAGTAGCCTCGAGAGCCTGTACAGGTCCGCTATGAAGACAAAGAACTCCGAGGCCTCGAGCACGTGAGGCTGGCGTATAGCGTCTGCTATCCTGGCCCTAACCTCCGGGTCCCGGACCCTAACCGCGCTCCACAAGTGGAGCGCCGCGTCGGTCGGAGCCCTCCTAGCAGCCTCCATCATGGCTTCAACATGCTCCTCTGGTATAGTGGCACGCTTGTACCTCCTAATGCTCACATGCCCTCTTATCACGTCTATACACGACACGCATTGCACCCCTGTAGGCGGGTCGGCCCATTGACCCTAGGCCACCGCCCCAGATTTCTGGGGCTAGCCTCTATGTCGGCCTCCTCATCCCCAGGGATATGGGTATATCGTGTAGAGTGTTGATATACCCATGCATATCCGGCCCCATGGCGTATATGTC
>CAYRZG010000091.1:0-6291 GCA_964428695.1 uncultured Desulfurococcales archaeon | reverse complement strand
GCGCCGCCCTGGTAAGGCGGAGGTCCCGGGTTCGAATCCCGGCGGCGGCTCCACACAATAATCTCAAGCCTCAGACAATCGAATTCTATTAACCCTCCCAAAGGTTCTACCATAGCCTCTACAGCTACGACACCGGTCCAACACTACTAGTGAAGGCAGGACGTCACCCCAAGCCAATACTTCCGGCCAAGATAGGGTTCCGACCGCCCATGGGTCGCCTTCATACCGAGCAATCTAGTGTGAAGCCTAGACGTCGAGAGCAGAGAGGTCCTGTTTGCTGTGATTTAGCCAGAGACATGTATAACGAGTAATGGGAGGCCGGGACCCCCACGCACCTCTACCCGAGTGGAGGGTGAGGTATGCAAGGGAGGCCGAGAATGAGGTCGACGCCCTGACCCGCGTAGTGTCCCACGTGGCCTACAAGGCCAGCTTGTTCATAGTAGAGCGTGCCGTTTACGGGGGCATTATAATGCATGGGGGAGCCTAAGACGCCTAGGGAGCCCGTGGAAGCCCGAGATTCCTATACATTGAGGAACGTCTGTTAGAGAGTTATTCGACAGGAAGATTAGGCAAACTGAGAGACTATGCATAGTCGTGCAAGGGGAGCCGGGCGAAGATAATGTTATAAATAATTTTAATTAGAAAAATGATAGTTTACCGGATAGAATCTAGTGAAGTCAAGCCGCTCAGAGGTGATAAGATAGACTACGCGATGATATTGTTGACTTGAGGAGGGGCACGGATTCCGTCACAAAGACAGGAGAACATACAATAAGTATTAGTATTCGGAGCATAAAGACTTATTCGAGATGGAGGATTTCGGGACCGGGGGATTCGTGTGAAAGACTGCGCTCCCCCGAAGCTGCAGGAGGACTTCTGGGAGCTTGAGGATCTCCTAATAGCGGCGGATATGGGCCGGATAAAGTCGGCTCTCATGGTGGAGTGGGTGTGGGATCACTGCGACCACGATCTATCCAGAAGAGCCGAAGAGGTCTGGGTGGACCGGATAAATGAGGATATCGACGAGAATGAGGCCGTTGACAGACTTTACGAAATTATAAAAGAGTGCATGGAAAGAGCGAAGAGAGGAGATAGATGCCAGCGAGAAGGCTGCCCAAACGCACCTATCCTGGGTGGGGCCCAAGGTAGAGTAGGATCCGGGGACGCCGCCTCCACAGTGGTCTTGGCATCTCATCCCCTGGTATAGCAGGGGGATTGTACCCGCCTGGTTTAAGTGTAAAGGAGTGCAAGTGGCCCATGTATGCAGAGGCTCTTCCTGCTCAAGGCGGGGGATAGTGGAGCCTTGGCGGCTCTAAGCTGTGGTAATGCCAGAGGTGGGAGGACTTTCGCAATTTTATGATGTTAGTGTTCTCGTGTTCGAGCTTTATCGGCCCATTATTGAGTCTGTCACTGTTATCTTCACGTATACTGTTGGCTCGTGTTGCTTGGCTAAATGGCTGGTTTAGCTGTGTTCTGGCCTAGGGTGGCCGGGTTGGCCCCTTATGCCGGAGTGTTGGATGTCGTGGCTCGGGTTGCGCGGGTTGTTTCGGAGGAGTTGGCGTTTAGGGGGTGTGATTGTATACTGTTTAGTGGAGGGGTTGACACGTCGTTTGTAGCATTGTCCCACGCGCTGTATGGTGGTGGGTTTGAGCGTGGTGTATGCGTGTGTTCCCGTGACTCCCCGGATTATGAGTTTGCCGTGTGGGCTTCTGAGAGGCTGGGCCTGAGGCTTACTGTTTGGGATCCCCGCCGGCACCTTGGCGTGTTATGGCGTGTTGTCGAGTCTGTCGTGTTGTGGCTTGAGACTATAGACCCGGTGGAGGTTGCCGCCTACGCTGCTGTCTTGGCTGGGCTTGTCGTGGCTAAGAGTCTAGGCTGCCGCTGTGTGGCTACGGGTGACGGGGGTGACGAGCTGTTCCTCGGCTACAGCTTCCTCCACAGGCTCGACCCCGAGGGTCTCGAGGAGTGGAGGAGGCGGGTTGAGGCTGGAGGCGCAGTCTTCCAGGCGCCCCGCCTGGCCGGGCTCGCCGGGGTTAGTGTGGCCCTACCCTTATACTCTGAGGGTGTGAGGCGGCTCGCCGGCCTCCTCGCCACGGAGGAGCTGCTGGAACCGTTCCAGCCTGGGGCGCCTGTTGGGAAGGCTCCTCTCCGCCTCTTCCTCCACCTCCACGGCCTCAGCCGCGTAGCCTTCCGGCTCAAGACTCCTGTGACGAGCGGCTCTGGACTGCTAGAGCTGCTGGAGGAGGCGCACTGCTCCAGGCCAATGTCGAGCGCCCCTTGGCTTCCCTCCACGCTCCACGCCATCCTCCAGCGAGTGGTGGAGGAGGCCGGCCTAAACCTCCCCGTGAAGTGTAGGGACCCCGAGAGGCGGTGCCCCGTGTGCGGCTCGTGCATGCGCGGGCGCCACTGCCCCTACTGTGGCGCCCACGTTTCCAAGGGCCTCCTGAGCGTATACAGGCCCCGTATAGCGTGTACCGTTAGCGGCGGCCCCGGCTAGAGCCGGGTGCGCCTATCGGAGCCTAGTTTGGGATGGGGCTACCGCCTGAAGGCGACTAACGCAACCACGGCTATGGCGGCTAAGACTATGGCCGCCACTATCTTCTGGCTCCCCCCGCCTTGCCCGCCGCCTCCGCTGCCAGCCGTCGTCTCGCCTATCGTGCCGCTGGCCTGGGGTGTTGTTGAGGGCCCAGAGTTCGTGCCCGTGGTGTATGCTGTTGTGGTATGGGTTGTAGTGTGGGTGGCGGTTGTTGCCGCTGATACTCCACTCGGTGTTGTCATGGTCGTGTTCTCGGGCTCCGGTTCTGGATTTTCTACTGTTAGTGTTAGGCTTAGCAGGTTTTCGACGGTCCCAGCCTCGTTGGGTGTTACGGGTTTGGCGTATAGTGCTAGGACTCTTACCGTCGCCTCAGTGCAGTTGGCCGGTTTAAGTATGACAAGACCCTCGCTACCCGAGACTATGGGGATGTAGGCGGGAGCGTCTACTCTGGCTACCAGTGGGCCTCGGGCGCCCTCCACTCTTAGGGTTGCCGTCGCGTTCGCCCCCTCGGCTTCCACCGTTATTGTCGCGTTTACTATTATCCAGTACCCGTCCCAGCTTTGGCCGCCGTCCTCGTATATGGCTGCGTATACTGGCAGGGCTTCTAGCGTCGCGGTGGCGTGCCCTTTGGTGGCGTTGGCTTGGAGGCTGGCCTCAACCCATTCTGCGCCGTCTACTGGAGCGTAGAGTATAGTGTACCGTCCCGCCTCGAGCCTCTGCGCTGGTATCTGCTCGTAAACTATTACTGTGCTACCATCAATGTTGGAGTCGAATGCCAGTATCCCGCCGCCCGCCGAGGCTAGGATGTTTGCAGGGGCGGCCATGGACGCCCTCTCAGCCTCTCCCGAGGAGAGGTTTGCAACCTCTAGCGTGTACCGGCTGCCTTTCCCGACAGCATAGGCTATTGTCGCAGCGTCGAGCCAGGCGGGCTTCGATACATGCTGGGCCCTCACACTATAGGCTTCGGAACCGTTCAGGCCGACCACTGCCAGATAGTCGGCGTCTCCAAGATTGAGGTGGACTGCGGCATAGCCGCCGGAGGGGCTCCAGTACACGCTAACCCTCCGAGCATCATCCGCCACGTCGACGCTACTCCACACTACACGGCCATCCGGCGACACTAGCACTAGTCCAACCCCGCCTCCAGCAGTCTCCCCGGCCACGGCGAGGTAGCCCCTAGCGCTCCAGGAGGAGAGAACCAGCGAGCCCTCAGTGAAGCCCAGGTCCCCTGGGGATAGCCGGGCCCGGGACCCGTGGGCCACGTCTACTAGCGCGAGCCCTCCGCCCCCAGCATAGTTTAGGGCTACAAGCCCATCCACGGGAGACACGCTGCCGGAAGCCAGACCGTCGGATGGCTCGCCAACATCCACCAGGCCTACCGCGCCGTCTGAAACGTTAACCTCCACCAAGTACAGTGTGCCGTCCAACTCTACCATGTCAACGTACATGTCCCCCCAGAAGCCGGGCTCAACGTTAAACACGACGCTATAGCCGTCGAGTGTAGCATTCCAAGCGACAACGCCGTCCACAACATCATAGCCTAAGACCCCCACATAGCTGGCCCCGAGATAGTAGACTACCAGGACATGTAGGCGGGGATCATAGGACGCCCTCAACGGGCTAGTAAAAGGGCCCGACACAATATCGTCTATGGAACCATTAACCACAACACCTCCGCCACGCAGGCTCACGACACAATACCATAGCCCCTCGAAGGGCACACTATAAACGACTACAAACCCGGGAATAGCACCGTCAAACCACACGCCCTCCACTTCAACACTTCCCAGCGTGAGGTTCAACGAGACCGCGCCACTAGAGTCAAAAACTGTAAACCAAACATTCAAACTACTATCAAGAGACTCTACGAGAACGCCGCCGGGAACATCCACAACCCCGAAAACCCCGCCGGGAACATGCATGGGGCCACCAACGGCAACCCACAGAGCCCCACCTTCCGCGTTGGACACTGGAGCCAACAACACCGCCGCCAACAATAGCCAGAGCCACGCCCTCACCAACACCACCTCAAACCGTGCTGGCCGAGGCCTACTCTAAAACTCCACCCACACCACTCCAAGGCCCAGGCGTTGGAGGGCCGCAGGTTGCCAGAGCCCAGTGTGGCTGTGCTCGGACTCGACGGTGCCCCGCCGGGCTTCCTCCACATGCTGGCATCCCACCGCCTACTCTCAACGTCAGGAAGCATACTGGAGAGCATGAACGAGGCCATACTCTACTCTATCCCGCCCGCAACATGGGTATCCTGGACCACCATAATGACCGGCGTCCCCCCAGGAGTACACGGCATAACAGGCTTCTTCCACGTAGACAGGATGACAGGCGAGAGCAGGCTGCTAACAGCGCTAGACCTCGAACACCCACGCATACACGAGATACTCTCGATAAACAACGTGGAATCAATAATCGTAAACCCCGTACCGGAAACACCGATAATACCAGTACGGAAAGCTAGAATAATATCATGGTTCCTATACACTAGGGAGCCAATATGCCACCCGGAAGGCTGGTGCAAGAAATGGCTCGGAGGCAAGGTGAAGAAGCCACTGAAAGCATGCCAAACACAGCCGCTCGAAGAAGAATACAACGCCATAGCAGACCTAGTGGAAGACACTTCCGGAGAGGCCACGCTCTACTGGGTGACGCTGCGAGCACCAGACGAAATATACCACAAGTGCCCCGAAGCCCTAGAAAACCCGGAGATCTTCACACCCATAGCCAGCGCTATAGACAGGATAATACACTCGCTATCGAAGAACTATGAGAGCCTCCTAATACTATCAGACCACGGATTCGCAAAATACACCAAACAAATAAGCATAAACGACAGACTACACAGCAAAAACCTCCTAAAACCAAAAAGAACAATAGAAAAAGAAAAAACAGGACCGGGAAGGAAGAGCCCCTGGATCCAGCTAAAAATCCCACCAACCCTCTACAGGACACTCCACAAAACAAGACTACTACCCATCGCTAAAGCAATCCTAAAAATAACAAACAAGATAACAGGAGTAAGCATAGACGCAATACCAGCACTAGACATAGACACCAAAAACTCCCACGCAGCACTACTCCACGACATAGACTACCAAATAATAATATTCAACCCAGACTACAAACAGGAAGCCATCCAAGCCCTAAAAGACCTACCACTAAAAATCATAACAGAGACAAAACAAGCCTTCCAAGGACCACACCACAACAGGTCAGGAGACATACTAGTAATACCAGACTACGAGAAAGGCTACATGCTAGCAAACCGCTACATCCATGGAGCCGAAATAATCAGCTCAACACACTACACACACCACCCACACGGCATAATACTAGCCAAAGGACAAATAACAAAACACTTAAAACTTAAAAATAAACAAATAATAGAAAACACTATAATAACACCAGCAATACTATGCACACTAAACCTTCCAATACCACAACAAACACCACACAAACACCTATGCCAAAAACACCGAAACTACCTCCCACCATGGAAAATAATCAAAAAACTAAAACAAAAACGCTAAACACCAACAACCCACAGACAACCATCCTCTCAAATCACTATGGGAAATTCGTAAAATATTCATGCGTGCACTCGAGAGGGCCAAGGAACTTTCAAATCCCTATGGGAAATTCCTGGTATAGGATCGCCAGCCCCTCGTGGTTCCTATAGCTTTCAAATCCCTATGGGAAATTCTACGCCAATCATAATCCGGGTAACCGACCAGGCAAAGACT
>CAYRZG010000090.1:0-6476 GCA_964428695.1 uncultured Desulfurococcales archaeon | reverse complement strand
ATGCTCCAAGCATCATATTCATTGACGAGATAGACGCGATAGCCCCCAAGAGGGACGAGGTTGTAGGCGAGGTCGAGAGGAGGGTAGTGGCACAGCTGCTCGCCCTCATGGACGGGCTGTCTAGCAGGGGCCAGGTTATAGTGATAGGTGCAACTAACAGGCCCAACGCTCTCGACCCTGCCCTGAGGAGGCCTGGAAGGTTCGACAGGGAGATCGAGGTCCCGCTACCCGACAAGCAGGGCAGGCTTGAGATACTGCAGATTCACACGAGGCACATGCCCCTAGCCCCGGACGTTGACCTGGAGAAGCTCGCCGAGATGACCAAGGGCTATACTGGCGCTGACCTCGCAGCCCTGGTGAGAGAGGCTGCGATGCACGCCCTCCGCCGCTACCTGCCGGAGATAGACATTGAGGAGGAGAGGATACCCGTCGAGGTCCTGGAGAAGATGGTTGTGAAGATGGAGGACTTCCTGGCCGCCTTCAAGGAGATCACTCCCAGCGGCCTGAGGGAGATACAGGTAGAGGTCCCCGAGGTCCATTGGGACGATATTGGAGGCCTAGACGAGGCCAAGGCGGAGCTTAGGGAGACTGTAGAGTGGCCGCTCAAGTACCCGCAGGCGTTCGCCAGGCTGGGAATCAAGCCGCCGAGGGGCATACTACTCTTCGGCCCGCCGGGTACCGGTAAGACGCTGCTAGCCAAGGCTGTCGCCACTGAGAGTGGCGCCAACTTCATCGCGGTCAGGGGCCCGGAGATACTGAGCAAGTGGGTCGGAGAAAGCGAGAAGGCTATTAGGAAGATATTCGAGAGAGCCCGCCAAGTGGCCCCGGCCATAATATTCTTCGACGAGATAGACAGCATAGCCCCTGCAAGAGGCCTGAGGCACGACACTGGCGTGACCGACAGGATAGTCAACCAGCTCCTAACAGAAATGGACGGCATAGTACCACTCCAGAACGTAGTAGTAATAGCGGCGACCAACAGGCCAGACATTCTAGACCCAGCACTGCTAAGGCCTGGCAGGTTCGACAGGCTAATCTATGTGCCACCGCCAGACAAGGAGGCTAGAAAGCAGATATTCAAGATACACACGAGGAAAGTCCCGCTAGCCGACGACGTGGACTTCGACAAGCTAGCCGAGCTAACAGAGGGATACACGGGCGCAGACATAGAAGCCGTGGTGAGAGAGGCGGTAATGCTCAAGCTAAGGGAGAAGCTCGAAGTAGGCCCAGTAGAGATGAGACACTTCATGGAAGCCCTAAAGAAGGTGCCCCCAAGCCTAACAAGGGAAGACATAGAACGCTACGAGAGGCTAGCCAGGGAGCTGAAGAAGCTAAGCCTAGGCTAGCCTCGAACGCCATAAAACACCCTCAACCCACAACATCTTTTCTCCCCGGGTGACCCCAGCCTGGCACGCCTAGAAGTTGAAGTCAAGATAATGGTAGACTGTGAGACACTGGGGGATATCGAGGGTAGGCTGAAAGAGCTAGGAGCCAGCCTCGAAGAGGAAGCATACGAGGAAGACATATACTATGCCCACCCCTCGAGGAGCATGATGGCAACCGACGAAGCCGTAAGGTTGAGAAGAAAGGCCGAGAGGAGAATCCTAGCATACAAGGGTCCCAGAAAAAGAGGGGCGTACAAGGCGAGGACGGAAATTGAGGTTGAATGCCACGGCCCAATAGAGGAGCTGCTGGAAAAGCTCGGATTCAAACCTGCAATCATAGTAAGGAAGAACAGGAAATACTACAGGCTAGGCGAGGCCATGGTAACACTAGACAAGGTGGAGAACCTGGGATGCTTCATAGAAATAGAAGCACCCACCGGGGAAGTGGTAGAAGATACTAGAAGCAGGCTGCAGGTTAAGGGTAGAGAGGTGTTGGAAACCTACGTTGAACTCCTAGCTAGTAAACTATGGGAGGCTAGGAGCTCCTGAGAGAGACAAGATACTTTGCCCTCGCAACAAGCACGTCGGGGTCTACTAGCATTATTCTAGTCCTCCGGCCACTGTTCGGCCAGAACCTCATAACGTGGGGCCTGTCACAGTCCACCAGTATACCCATGTCAACTCCGCAAATCGACGCTGTCCTCCTTCCATTCCTGGTAGGAGAGGCTATAGCTACTATCCCCGACAGGTAACTGTTAGTAATAGCTACTACAGCATACCGGTTATGCTTCTTAGCAAGCCAGCCAGCAACGCCTACTGCATGTAGTACACCCTTCTCGGCGGTCTCCAAAATCTTCCTATCGCTTATAGCCCTGTACTTAATTAGGCCAAGTAGGAGATCTGATATGATCGCGTGCTCCATTTTTACACATTCACCCTGGTCCACACTTTCCATTGCGTTACACAGTGGTTCCAGGAGGGGGCATATTAGTCTTATCATCTTCCTTGTAACTGTCGCTCACCTCCCGTTGGTAGTTTATGCTGCAGCATTTAGACGTGGTAGAAGCTATTAAGCTATTCTCTTACAAGGGTACAACGTATTAATGGCTATATATTGTTATTGCATGAGAAAATGACTTTAAGCTGATAAGCCCACAGTCGGAGTTTGACGTAATGCGGGAGAGGATGGGTATGTCGGAGAACCTTCCGGAACCGTCGTTCAACAAGTTTATAAAATCTAGGATTATAGAAGTGTATGATGAAGAGGAGGCTAAGAAGGAGATTGTATCTGAAGCTAGCGAGGCTGCGAGGCAATTACCAGATAATGAATCGATAATTTTCCGAATAGTATTCTATGACAGTGAGAGTTTTGAATGTAGGTTCTGGCTCTTCCAGGACAAAGGGTTTGCAGTCTGCAGGAGTATTGGAAACCTCTTAGAATATAGGAGAGTATACGTGGAGGTGCTTGGCGCCACTGGGCTAGTGGCAACCTTTGACCTCGAGAGAGCCAGGAGCCTTGGTAACGAAATATCAACAATACCCGGAGGCCCCAGGAGGCTGGGCGAGTACGTTAAGAGCATTTTGGAGGGCACGGTAGAGGGAGAAAGGAGGAGCGAGCCAATAGAGGAGGTTGAAGAGCAAGCGTCGCATAGAGTCGTGCAGGCGGAGACTGTTGAAGTCGAGTCTGTTGACGTTGCAAGCGTATTCGAACGTTGTGTAGACATTGTTGGGCGGGCATGTGGGGAATCGTGTCCAAATAATGTGGAGGAATTGCTTGAGAAGGTTGGCATTGTAGTATTGGGTAGGGGCAATGAATATCTTTGCGTATTGAAGGACTGGGGAGACTGCGACTATATCTTTATGGAGGTCGCCGTCGGCGGGGAGAAAGTTGAGAAGGGCTGCGTTGATAGGAGTAGGGCTCTAGAGATGATAAGGAGCAAGCTGGACAACGGCTGGGAGCTAGTCGACCTCTCTCATCTCTCCCGGTGATAGTAGATACAGTATACCTCCTACAGCCAGGGCTCCTAGTAGCCCAGCAACCCCAGCGGCGAATGGAGAGTTTGCCATGGCGAAGGTTAGCGTCCCGGTTATCACGCCTCCCAATGCTCCCTCTATAGCAGCTAGTCGTATAGCGCTGCCCTTCGACTTTACAATCTTCTTACCAGTAGCAACGTTTAGCAGGCCACCGCAGCGTGGACACTGTTTTATCCTAACGTCCGCCCCGCAGTGTGGGCATGCCGTGCTAGTGTAGGGTATGGTTTTACTGCAAGACGGGCACGTGTATGTTTCTATTGTAAGATCTGCTTGGCAGTGTGGGCATGTGAGCCTGTTCCCGCCTGTAGCCTTCCTTATAGCGGCAAGTCCTTCCTCTACGGGTTTCCTTTCACCACGGACTAGCAGTAGTAGCTCTTTAACCTTGGAGACATCTATTACCTTCCCGTCGCCCAGGTCTACTAGGATCTCACCCTTCCCTCCAACGTGCTCTGACACTACCATCGCTAGGTCAACAGCCAGCGCAGCCTCGGCCTCGGCTTCTTCCTTCCCGACACCGTGGAATTCTACCGGGAAACCTTCCTCATCCACGAAGACTATTCTCTCAATGCCGTCTAGGCTGGAGAGGAATGAGGAAAGATCCTCTAGTTCTAGGGTACGGGACGCCTTCTCCATGACAGGCTACCTCACAATGACCTCGATAACTAGAGGCTCCTCGGGGCTCTTCTGCGGCTTCAGCCTCACCTTCACCTGAGCATCCGGCCTGACTTTGCGAATCGCCTTCCTCACTATTGCCGCGGCTATGAACGACTCTGGGCTGAGAGTGAACTTTATCCCCTTCTTAGCGAGTAGTATTGCGACAGGCTTGAATATGCTGTCGTGTATCTTTATCACATACTTGCTCCCAGACTCTCCGCCGTCCTGGGGTATCTCTACTTCCACGTTATTGCTTATACCAAGCATACTGAAGGCCTTGGGGATATCCTCTTTGAGATCCTTGATATCGTGTACCTCGAATCCTATCTCCTCGAGCATGTCCTCTAGGAACTCTCCTATGTCCTTTAGGAGTAGCTGAGTCATTGCAGCAGCTCCCTGTCCTAGCATGCGGTTTAGGGCTATCTGGTAGCCCGCGACTATGGCGTTTATGAGGCCGCTTGGAACCTCTATCTTCTCCGACAAGGTGAACTCTCCCTCTTTCACTCCAACCACCGTGCCCTCACCCGGGCCCCGTATGGGGCTAGAGGACACTGGCTATCCTCGGGGCCTGCTTCTTCAGCTCGTACCTCAGCCTTCCCAGTACTGCCCTGGCCTTGTCAGCTAGCACTGTGAGAATGCTCTCTCCCATATCGTGTATCAGCAGGTAATGGCCGGGATATTCGAGTGTTGCTATCTCGGGTTTACCCAGCTCTAGCTCCTGGCCGAGCTGGCTCGTAGAGCCGTAAACAGCTGTTATCATGGCTGCGAGTGCGTCTTCGTCAATATTAAGAGTGCCGGCTGACGCCTTCTCTATTACGAATCCCTCCTTGCTGACAATAAAGACAGCAGTAACTCCTGGGATACGGGTCATGTCCGCGAGTATCCTCTGGACTGGAGTCGACATACGCCTACGCCCTCCATATTTCTTATCTGGCCTAGCTAGTAGAAGGGGTATAAATATAGTTGATAGAGTGTTGAAAATATTTTAGTGTTTAAGAACTGTTAGGTTGTTAACGTGTGGGATTAGCCTTTTGTTACTCCTATTGGGCGTAGTCTTGCTACTAGTCTTCCTATTCCGACGGCGTGTGCTACCTGGGCTACCTTGTCTACGTCCTTGTAGGCTTCTGGCATCTCCTCTACTACTGTCGCCCTGTTGCTGGCTCTTATGTAGATGCCTTTCCTGGCGAGCTCTTCTACGACCTCGTAGTAGCGCTTGGTCCTCTTGGCTTTGGCTCTGCTCATCCATCTGCCCGCGCCGTGGGGTGCGGTGTACCAGGACTTGATGCCCTCGGGGGTGCCGATGAGCACGTAGCTTGCCGTGCCCATGCTTCCCGGTATTAGCACTGGCTGGCCCACGCTCTGATAGTCCTTGGGGATCTCTGGGTGGCCTGGCGGGAAGGCTCTGGTTGCGCCCTTCCTGTGTATTACTAGCTTCTTCCTCTTGCCGTCTACATCGTACTCTTCTATCTTGGCGATGTTGTGGGCCACGTCGTATACTATTTCGAGGCCCAGCTTGTCGGGGTCGGTGTGGAATACTTGGCCGAAGCTCTGCCTGGTCCAGTGGGTTATCAGCTGCCTGTTGGTCCAGGCGAAGTTTGCGGCGGCAGCCATCGCCCTAACATAGTCTTGGGCTTCGGGAGTGTTGAAGGGTATGCTTGCCAGCTCCCTGTCGGGAGGTATTGTTCCATACTTCCTCATCGCCCTCTCCATTATAACCAGGTAGTCGCTCGCCACCTGGTGGCCTAGGCCCCTGCTGCCAGTATGTATCATCACTGTTACCTGGCCCTCGAACAGGCCGAGGACCTTAGCGGCCTTCTCGTCGAATATCTTGTCTACGACCTGGACTTCTAGGAAGTGGTTGCCGCTTCCAAGCGTGCCGAGCTGGGCCCTGCCCCTCTCCTTGGCCCTCCTGCTAACCTTGCTCGCATCTGCAAGGCTCCAGGAGCCCCTCTCCTCAATATGCTCTGGGTCCTCCGGCCACCCGTAGCCTTTCTCGATAGCCCAGGCTACACCCTCGTTGAGCACCCTGTCGAGCTCTTGGACGCTCAGCCTAACCTTGCCGGTGCTCCCTAGGCCGCTGGGCACGTTCATGTATAGGGTGTCTACTAGCTCCTTCAGCTTCGGCCTAACATCCTTCTCTGTCAGGTTAGTGCGCAGCAGCCTAACGCCACAGTTGATATCGTAGCCTACTCCGCCGGGGCTTATCACGCCGTTCTCCTCGGGGTCCATTGCGGCAACGCCGCCTATGGGGAACCCGTATCCCTGGTGGCCGTCTGGCATGACGATACTATACTTCTGTATTCCGTGGAGGCATGCGACGTTGGCCGCCTGGACTAGTGTTAGGTCTTGCTTCATCTTCTCGATAAGGAAGTCGTCAGCGTAGATGATGGAGGGGACCCTCAT
>CAYRZG010000089.1:0-6578 GCA_964428695.1 uncultured Desulfurococcales archaeon | reverse complement strand
GACTACTACGTCTCCAACCTTCTCCACCCTGACAACACGGTACACGGCGCCGTCAACCCTGATAATGCCGGTGTCGTGGAGCTGCCCACCGCCTGTAGGGTAGAAGGCTGTGGCGTCCAAGACTAGATACTCGCCCTTATAGGCTACGGGCTTGGCGGTGAACCTCCTCATATACTGGTCTTCATAGTAGAGCTTCCTAGTAGCCGGGAGGCCCCTAGCCCACTCTACTATCTCGGCTGGCAGGTTGGCCTTCTCTCCGACAACCCTAACCTTCGAGGGCGCCTTGTGTCGCGCCGCCACTATACTGTAGAAGTTGTGTGGGACCTCTACCCTCACACCCCTCTTGGCGGCGGCCTCCGCCACTATCTCCGGAGGTATACCGTGGCTGTCGTAGAGTTGTATGAGGTCTTCTAGTGTTAGCTGCTTCTTCCTCTTTAGGAGCCTGCCGAGTAGCTTCTCCCCCTTCCTTAGCACCTCCTGGAACTTCCTCTCCTCCCACTCGACCGCGTCTATTATGTAGTCTCGGTTCTCGACTAGCTGGGGGAAGTCCCTACCCCAATACTCTACCTGCATGTCGACCAGTTCTGCTAGTTTAACCTCTACGCCTAGGAGGCGGAGCTGTCTAAGCGCCCTCCTAGCCACGAGTCTTGCAAGATAGCCTTCGCCCGTGTTGCTTGGCACTATCCCGTCCCCGAGCATTAGCGCGAGAGTCTTCGCATGGTCTAGGATACTGTAGACTCTAGCCTCTCTCTCCAATATGGCCCTTGCCTCCTCCACCGGGACCCCGGCCCTCTCCGCCACCTCCCTATAGTAGGCTTGGAGGCTCTCCGGGTCTTCTGGGTCTAGACGGCCGGCGGCGCGGAAGGCGGCCCATAGTATCTTCTCAGGCGGCTCCCCTACTCCTATGACACGCCTATACCTGGCTAGCAGGTCACCGTATATCGTGTGGAAGGCTGTCGGAGTCTTCCTGGTGAACCAGGCTATCCTCTCAACACCGTAGCCCGTGTCCACTATCTTGAGCGGGATCTCCTCGTAGCGGCCGTCCACAACCTTATACTTCATGAACACTAGGGTTGCAAGCTCCAGGCCGCCAACTACGACCTCGAAGCTTGGCCCTGCGTTGCCGCCGCCCTCCCACCAGGATTCTTTGAACACGATATGCTCCGCTGGTATACCTATCTTTTCGGTGAAGAACTCGAACGCCAGCCTGACCGTCTCCTCCTTCCAGTATACCTGCTTGTCGGGATAGTTGAAGGCGTGGTGGGCGGCCATCTCGAAGCTGGTCAAATGCCTGCCAATGGTAACCCCCACATTGTCGATATCCTCGAGCCTAATACTAGGCTGGCTTATCACCAGCGGGTTAGCCGGCGGTGGCACCAGGCCGCTGGTCACGTGGGGCTGGAACACTACAATGCTAGCAATGGTGAGGTACAGGTCCTCCCTCCAACGGGCGACCACAGGCCTAGGCTTCACGGGCGTGTGGGGTATCTCTGCATGGTCCCTGAAGAACTCTATGAACGCTCTCCTAGCCTCTGATACCGTCATAGGGTCTACGCTGGGTATCTTGTCAAACCAGTAGTCCACGCAGGGAGCGTCCTGGGGCTCCTCGTAGTCGGGGTTAAGCGTCCAGAAGTACTCGCCCTTACACCGCCTGCCCTCCTTCCTAACGAACCCCTTCTCCCGGAAGAATTCCAGCCTATACTCTGAAGGGTCTACCCTCACCATCTAAGCGCACCCCGATATGCTACGGGCTGGGGGGTTAAGATAGGCTAGCACACTGTATTGGATGGTTGAGGAAAACAGCTTGGATTAACCCCGGGGAGGCTGTAGGAGGCTAGAAGCCGAATAGGCCGCCGAGGCCCTCGCTGATGTCGACCTCTGGCTCCTTCTCCTCTTCCTCCTCCTTCTCCTCCTCTTTCTTCTCCTCTCCACCCTCGCCGGCCGCTGGAGCGGCTGCCGGGGCGGCGGCTACAGCTGCGACTGGGGCTGCGGCGGCCTGCTTGAGCACCTCCTCTAGGTTGATCTCGCCTATGCTTGCTACTAGCATCTTTATCTTAGCGTCGTCCGGCTGTAGGCCTAGGGCTTCGATCACCTTCTTGAGGTTCTCCTCGTTTATCTCCTGGCCGGCGTAGTATAGGGCTAGAGCCGCGTGGATGTACGCCTTACCCTCCTGGGCCATTGCTCTCACACCTGCACTCTAGATTGCCGAGAAACCAATCCGGCCGGGGCTGGGAATAAAAGTGTCGCTGGACCCCTGGGCGGGGGTTAGAAGCCGAAGAGGCCTCCGAGCCCCTCGCCCAGGTCGACCTCTGGCTCCTTCTCCTCTTCCTCCTCCTTCTCCTCCTCTTTCTCTTCCTCCTTGGCCTCTTCTTGCACCGGCTGTGGTGCTACCGGCACCTCCTCTATGCCCAGCTCCTTCGCCTTGTCTCCGAGAGCTGCTATTAGTGCGAGGGCTTCGGAGGCAGCCTTGCCTATCGTGTACTCTGCCACGTCTGGTGTTAGGAACCCGGTTTCGCCGGCCACTATTGATACAGCCCTCTCCGCCGTTATGGCGGCGGCCTCTACAGCCTCCGGTATCGCTGCGAACACTATCTCCGCCGCCAGTCCTAGCGCCTCCCTCGCGGCGCCTAGCACGTCGGCCTTGAACTCCTCTAGGTCTACGAGCAGCTCGTCTCTGGGTATTATCACTCCCCTGTCGTAGACTGCGGTCAGCTTTAGGCCGACCTCGAAGGGTAGAATACCGAGCTGCTGTAGAAGACCTGCGAGCTCCTCGCTTATCACGTCGCCAGGCTTCGCCACCACGGTGTCCTTCTTCACGTAGACGGTGCCCTTCCTTATCTCGTAGGGTATCCTAAGCTTGCCGAACACTCCAAGCATCGGGCCAGGCGTTATCCCAGTGTCACCCTCGGGTATGACTATCTCCCTGTCAGTAACCTGGCCCGGCTTGGCGGCGACAGGGACCTTCTCAGACTCTATCATCCTGGCAAGCTTGAACGGGTTCATGTCCGTGAACAGTAGCATCGTGCTCCCGGTTAGGTATGGTTCGAGCTTCTCCCTCTCAATCCCAGCCCTCTCTGCGGCTAGCAGTATGAGCCTCTTCTTGGCGACCTTGAAGTAGATCTGCTTCCTAAACTTCTTCCTAATCTGCTGTAGCTGTGCGGTGGGCATTCCCGTTAGGTCGGCTATTCCTACTACAGGGTATTTTTTGAAGAGCTCCTCCAGCTCTGCCACGACCCTCTTCTTCCACTCGGGTATCTCCCTGCGCTTCCTCGCGTGCAGCGCCTCCATGGTCACCTCTGCCCACCCCCGGCTATAGGGCCACCATTACTGGGGGCCCCATGGTCTTCTTCACGTAGATTTTCGCTATCTTCTGCCTGCCAACCTTCGACTCTACAGCGTTTATCACTGCTTTGGCGTTCTCGAACAGGTCCTGGGGCGACATGTCCTCGGTCCCTATCCGTACCATTATCTGCGGCTGGTTTCTAACCCTAACCCAGACCGCCCTCCTAAACCTCTCGACGACCTGGGCTATGTCGGCGTTGGGCGGTACCGGTGTTGGGGCCTTACCCCTGGGTCCCAGGGCGGGTCCTAGGGTTCCACCCACTATGCCCATTAGCGGGGCCATTACCAGGACCCAGTCGCACCTCTTCGCTATCTTCTTGGCAGCCTTCCTGTTGCCCCTCAGCTGTAGTATGTCCTGCCTGTTGAACACTGTTATACCCTCGATCTGCCTGGCCCTAACCTCCATGTCTCCCTCTGCGACCACGCATATCCTCGGCTCCTTCGGCGGCTTCTTCGGCAGGTATACTATCTCCCTTATCCTCCCCTCGGGGCTCCTTATGTCGACGTCCTTTAGGACTATGATTAGGTCTACGCTCTGCTTGAAGCGCCTGGGCTTGCCCAGCTTGAGTGCCCTGCCTATCGCCTCTATGAGTGCTCCATCCTCCAATCCTCACACCCCCAGCGGGCCCCCTGCATGGGGGCCCTCCTCCCCCGAGTCGGGGGAGTCGTTTTGGCCGAGTCACATGTGGAGGGGAATAAAGGCTATCCCTCCTGTTTCTCCCACTCCTCCTCGTACTTGGCTAGCAGGGCGTCGTAGAGGCCCTCGTCCACCTCTTTGGTTACCTGCTTGGCGTCCTTGCCGTCTACCGTGATGCCAATACTCCTAGCGGAGCCTAGTATGGTTTTGACGGCAGCCTTGAGCGTCTTGGCTAGGAGCTGGGGCTTCTTCTGTATTGCTATCTCGATAATCTTCTCCATCGGCAGGTCTCCTATCTTCTGGTGTGCGGGGTCCCCGGAGGGCTCCTTCGCCCCTACCGCTTTGAGGAGGAGCGCCGTCGTCGTCGGGATGCCCACCTCTATGCGGTACTCCTTCGTCTTAGTGTTCACTATTATCTTCACGGGTATGGTCATGCCTTCGAACTGTTTCGTCTTCTCGTTTATCTCGTCTACAACCTTCTTCACGTTCAGGCCCATCTGCGAGAGCATCGGGCCTAGTGGGGGTCCCGGCCTGGCCCTCCCGCCTTCTACCTGGACTGTTATAACCTTCTCTGCTGGCACTCTCACGCCACCTTGAGGCCACCCGGTGTCTCCGAGGATTTTAACCCTATCCGGCCCGCGCCGGTTAGGGTTAGCGGAGTGGCCGGGGCGTCTAGGCTTGAGAGGGAGAGGTGGCGGCTTCTAGCCGTGGACATGCTGAGAGCTGCTAGGAGCTTCCACAGCCTGCGAGAGCTCTCGGCCGCCACCGGCCTGGATCCGAGCGTGTTGTCGCGCTACGCTACTGGCCAGATGCTCCCCAGCCACGATACCGCCCTGGCGATTGTTGAGAGGCTGCGCTCCCACCTCGACCTGCCGGGAATAGTGTTGGGTGCCGCAACTTCCCCGGGGGGGTTCATTTACCTTGAAAGGGCTCTTTCGAGGCACGACATACTGAGGCTTGTGACCATCGAGCTATACCTGCGTCTTAGGGAGCGTGGGGTTAAGGCTGAGAAGGTCCTCGTCCCTGAGGCTGGAGGGGTTGTCCTAGCAGCCGCCCTAGCCCAGCTGTTGGAGGCCGACGTCGTGGTAGCTAGGAAGTCGAAGGGGGACCCGTCTAGAGAGTACTATGAGGCCCACGTAGTCAGCCCTCCGAGCATCCATAGGATATACTATGCTCCGGTAGACGTGCTCGGCTCCGGGTCCCGTGTCGTCATAGTAGACGACCTAATACAGTCGGGGTATACTCTAGCCTCCATGCTGAGGCTCGTCGAGGCTAGCGGTTCCAGGCTCCAGGCCGTGGCGGCGGTCGTCGTGGTGGGGGACAAGTGGAGGAGGGTTGCCAACGTGGGGAGGGTTGAGGCTATAGCCTGGCTTACCCCCTAGGCCTCCTCTACCGGCCTAACATACTCCATTGGCACGGTAACGGCCATCTGGAAGTCGGACTCTAAGAGTACCACGTCAACCTCCCCCCTGCCCTCGTAGACTTCGATTATCCTGCCCTTCATACCTCTAAACGGGCCGCCAGTGATCTCAACCACCATGCCGCGCTCGAGCTGTGGTATCTCAACCCTGGGCGCTGCCAGGCGGACCACATCCTCCGGCTGTACTAGCACGGGCCTCCTCCTCTTGACGTTCTTAACCCCCCTTATGAGGTCGTAGAGGTCTCCCACGTTTCCAACCTCTACGAACACCGCCCCCTTAATATCGACGGGGACCACTATGCTTCTAACATCCAGACCTAGGGTGAGAGCCCTGTTATACAGTATTATGGCGGTCCTCTCTTCCGTCCCGCCCGTCACGTAGACCGCGTAGAACCTCGACTTGTACTCCCTAGCCCTTCCTGCCTCGGCCTCGCTCACGGTACCCTACACCTCCTAGGCTGTTAGCAGCACGTATACTAGGTGTATGATGTAAGCTATGCTGCCGACGAGTGCGAATCCTAGGAAGTTGAGCTTTGCTAGGAGGGAGAACTCCTCGTCGTCGGGCCTCCTGGCCAGCACCAGTATCCTCTTCCAGGCCGTCCAGTACTCCTTCATCTTCCCCACTATGTCCATCTCGTACACCCTTACTTAAGGCGCCTTCTCTAGTCTCTCCGCGTCTACGCCGGCCCGTGCTAGGCTTGATAAATACTCGTGCCTCAGGCTCCTAGCCTCGACGGGCCCCATGGGGGTCTTCTCCCTCCACACCCTCGCCCTGTAACGGTAGACTCTCGTCTCCCTGTCGAGCCAGCAGTCGGGCCAGAGGCCAGCCTTTACGCACGTCTCGGCTAGGAAGGTTGCCCTATCCCAGAGGTGGTCTACCGGCACGCTGGGAAGTAGTAGGCCGGAATACTCTCCCCGCTCGACTACCAGGCCGTCTCTGCCAATAACGACATTCTCCAGCCTCTCCCCGGGAGTGTCGCCAAGATACTCGTAGTCGGAAAGTACTGACACCTCAAACGTAACCTGGTCTAGCTCGTACTCTTCTAGAGGAGGGAACCTGGGGTCGTTGAAGGCGCTACTGTAGGCCGACTGTATAGTAGCCTCCACGAGTGGGTAGAAGGGCCTGGTTATACCAATGCATCCCCTAAGCTCCCTCCTGCCGTCGGGATAGTAGGTTTC
>CAYRZG010000088.1:0-6633 GCA_964428695.1 uncultured Desulfurococcales archaeon | reverse complement strand
GACAGATTAGACATCTACCCGACTAGGGCGGCATTCTTCATGGGATCACATATAGACATACCACCACAGCATTATGAGAGGATTTCGAAGATCGCCAGGAGAGCGTCTATAGGTCCCCTGTCATATCACACCGAACACGTGGTAGCCTACTTAGAGTGGGCGAGGACGAGCTGCAATGGAGCAGGCTGAGGCATACGCACTAATCAGCGCCCTGGTAGCATTTGCAATATCATTAACACTAACTGGGAGGTGGGTTCATATAGCTGAACTAATGGGATTTACTGCAAAGGATATGAACAAGCCAGGAGACGTAAAGGCGGCCAGGGCCGGAGGAGTATGGAGCGTGGTAGCAGTAGCCTTCGGCCTCCTGACGCTCTCGATGCTCAACACTTATCTCGGCGAATCCTGCGGTCCTACGGATGCTATTCTCGCTCTCTCCCTACAGCTAGTTTTAGCAGCCTTCCTGGGTCTAGTAGACGATCTTCTAGGGTGGAAGAAGGGGCTTAGAGCAATCTACAGGGTAATACTTATGGCCCCCCTCTCCATACCGATGGTTGTAATCAAGGCTGGAGTATCTACTGTAGATCTGCCGGTACTAGGTAAGGTTGACCTTGGCCTAGCTTATCCTCTCCTCCTAGTTCCTATCGGCATACTGGGCGCGGCTAACGCTTTCAATATGCTAGCAGGCTACAATGGTTTGGAGGCAAGCATGGGCGCCTTACTCCTCTCGTTCGCGGCCGTCTACGCTTCCATGAAAGGTCTATGCCTGCCAGCCGCCGCTGCACTCATAGGCGCAGCTGGAATAGTCGGCTTCCTGGTATACAATCTATACCCGGCCAGGGCATTCCCTGGTAACGCTTTCACATATGCTGTTGGCGCCTACTATGCCTCTGTGGTCATCCTGGGGAACTTCGAGAAGTTTGGAGTCACCCTCTTCGCCTTATACTTTGCGGAGTTCGCACTATTTGTTAGAGGCAGGCTGAATGGAGTCTACAAGGAGAACTTTGGAATACCGAGGCAAGACGGGACCCTGGCTCCACCGTATGAGGGCAGGGTGTACAGTGTTACTCACCTAGCCCTCCTAATATTAGACAAGCTGACAGGGCACAAGGTTCGAGAGCCTCAGGTCGTAGCATTCATAGTAGCGTTACAGATCGTAGTGGGGATCATAGCTCTGATAGTCTACTTGTAGAGTGCCCTCCTTATACTCCACTCAGGAAGAACTACCCTCTGAATCAGGCTAGACAAGGTGAGCAAGTCTTCTACCGGGGGTTCCTCGAGGAACTCGTAGCTAGCGACAGTAGCCTTAACTATAGCAGGATCCATACCTATTAGCCTGGAATATGCTTCAATGAGAACTGGGTCGCCTAGGCGCTTACGAGCCTCAGCTATAGCGTCCGAGAACATAGCCTGTATCTTTTCAACATAAGGTATTAGCGTGTGGTTGGCTCCTAGGAGACAGCAGAATGGGAGATCGCACTCCTCTACTCGATACCCTAGCCTCTTAGCCTGATAGAGGTAGGGCTCCCAGACCACCGAGTACCTGGTCCTCCTACCGAGTAGTTCTAGAAGTTCCCTACCGCTTCTAGCATAAACCCTAGGGTGTGGTAGCCTGGACTTTTCAGCGCAAAGCTCCATTGTAGAGGCCATGGTGGTCGCATGGCCTTCCCCGGTATTCGCCTCTACAATACCAACACCACCCCGGCTACCTCCTGCAGCGATGCCTAGCAGACCGTTAGTGAGCCTGTTGAATGATAGAAGGGTGACTGCAGGAGCCATTCCCAGGTGGAGGCGCCCTACTGCGAGATCCGAAGCCAGCCTATAGGCCTCATCGTACACTACAATATCTACTCGAGAGGATAGAGCTTCCAACCTCCTAGCTAGGGGAATTATGTATGGATACTCGCTTGCTCTAAGTATCCCTATCCTTAGGATACGCCTAAAGCTGGATGGTCCCGGTCTTAGGATTACTACTCCTCCCCTCCTCTCCAGCGTGATTATACCCTCTTCTCTCAGTCTAACTGCAAGCTTCCAGGCCCAGCTCTTGGAAATGCCTGATAGCCTGGCGGCTTCGGTTAGTGTTAGCTCTCCAAACTCAATGACTTTCGCTACTAGTTCCACCTCGCCTCTAGCCGAGGCCATTGCCATCATCCCTTTACCCGCTTATACATTTAGGTTCGAAATCTCTTAAAGCTCCCGGAAACATCTGTTTCCACACGGGTGGCGGCCATGCTCCGCAAGCTAATAGTTGGGCTCACACTAGTCTTACTTATGTATATACCTTATCTAGCTCCCTCGAGACTAGCGGGGCAGGCTCTCTACGCTTATTGGACCCTCGTAGCCCTAGGGGGCCTCTTATACGCGTGGCTGAAGGTGAGGGGTGACTAGAGTATGGCCTCCGGCGGCCTCCTATTAGGTCTAATAGTACTCTCAATCTACCTGATCGCTGGTACGCTTATGGCGGTGTATGCTAGGAGGGGGACCCGGGCAAGCTTCGAAGAGATAGCAGTGGCAGGTAGGAGGCTTGGAGGCTTCCTATCCGCTATGACTTATGCAGCTACCACATACTCTTCATTCATGATAGTTGGGCTGGTGGGCTTCGCGTATGCCACAGGCATTGGAGCCTACGGGTTTGAGCTAGTCTACTTCGTGGCAACACTAGTACTCCTAACGATATTTGCGAAGAGGGTCTGGAGAATATCCCGAGAGAGGAGTTGGACTACTCCAGGACAGATGCTTGCCGACCTTGCAGGATCCCCCAGGTTGGCGCCTCTCCTCGCTCTAGTCTACCTGGTAGCCCTAGTACCATATGCCAGCGTGCAGTTGAAGGGTGTGGGCGAGGCCGTAGCCGGGCTCACGGGGGGAAACCTTTACCTTGCCGGCGTGATATTGGGAGTCATAGTTATGATAGTTTGGAGCAGCATTGCCGGCGTGTGGAGCGTGGCTGTAACAGATGCTTTCCAGGGACTATGGATGCTGGCTAGCGCACTGGCATTGCTAGCATGGGTTGCAGCAAAGCTCACGGGAGCTGGTGTCGGATGGAGTGAGGCTTGGACCATGCTAGCTGATGCCGGGCTTGATAGAGTTGGAGGCTTCTGGAAGTTCAGCGTCTTTCTAGCATTCACGCTCCCCTGGGCATTCTTCGCGGTCACAAACCCCCAGGTGGTTCAAAGGCTATTCATGCCGAGAGACGAGAAGAGTCTCAACAGGATGATAGTACTCTTCGGCGTATTCGGCTTACTATACACGATTCTAGTCACACTGATAGGACTGCTCGCGAGGGCTGGTGCAGAGGCTGGAGCAATACCCCTAGATCCAGGCATTGGGAAGGATCAGGTGACACCAAGCCTACTCGCAATCTCTCATCCCATTCTAGCAGCTGTGGTATTCACTAGCATAGTGGCTGCCAGCGTGTCAACAGCGGATAGCATACTCGTAACCCTAGCAACTGAAGCCGCAAACGACCTGGCCTCGACTGAGGCTGGCAAGAGGAGAGCGTTCTACGCTAGCCTATTAGTCGTCGCAACGGCAATGGTTGCAGTAGCAGCTGCCAGGGTTAGCTACATTGTGGCACTGAGCGTCCTCTCAAGCGTCATGCTTCTAGGGATAGCGCCTCCAACGATAGCGTTATGGTCCGGGATGAAACCACATCCAGCGGCCGTCTGGGCGAGCATCCTAGTAGCTCCCCTAATCGTGGCAGCCGGAGCAATACACTATGGGTCTCCGGTGAAGGCGTTCATAGCGACCATTTACGGCATACCTCTAAGCGGGTGGATACTCATAATGTCAACGCTACTAACGATAGCGGGGATAGCCTATGGCAAGGGTAGAGGTGCCCCTGAAAATACTAGCATCAAGGTCTAAGAGTATAGTAGGCGCATATAGGAGATTGGAGAAGCATTACTATGCCTCCCTCGCACTCGCGGGGCCTCCAACCTCCAGACGCTGGGAATTCCACATACTCATAGACAGAGCGGGCCTCCTGGAGGATGATGGGGTAACATTCGCAGCGGGACCCGTAACGCTAGTCAAGAGCAGCGGTTTACGAGATACCGTCATGAGGCTGGGGGCAAAGCTCGGGCTAAGAATATACCATCCCCCCTGGGGAACCCCTGTAATACTGGTAGTTGACACACGCAGTCTCGACCCACTAGAGCTAGAGGAGCTTAGGAGGAGCGGACTGGAAAGGGCGAGACGACTCCTAGGGGAGATAGTTGGGACAGTGGAGATTGTAGAAAAATAGGCTCCCCGCGAACACTCAGCGGGGGGATGAAGATGGCTGGATTGCCCGACATAGAGCGCGTGGGGACATCGCCCGGGCAGACCCCCGCCGTCATAGTGTTCGGAGGTTCTAGAGGGATAGGTAGGGCTACGGTGTTGGTATTCGCGGAAAATGGTTACCGTGTCGGAATAATCTATCATCGCAACGAGAAGGCAGCCCTAGAAACGGTTAACCTAGCTAGGAGGAGAGGGGCTCCCGAAGCATACCATGCGCAGGCGGATGCAGTCAACTGGGATAGTGTTAAAGCTGCAGTGGATACTCTAGCCTCGAAGCTGGGAGGATCGTTCAACGTTCTCGTATATTCGAGCGGAATACTCGAGGCTGAGACGGTTGAATCCCTAGACGTGGAAACATGGAAGAGAGTAATCGATGTCAACCTGTCTGGAGCCTTCTACGCTGTCAAAGCCAGCCTACCCTACCTTGAGAAGGCAGGGTGGGCGTCAATCGTATTCATAGCCAGCATTGCAGGGCAAACAGGCAATATAGTCGCGGGACCCGCATACGCTGCCAGCAAAGCCGGCCTTATAGGGCTGACCAAAAGGCTAGCAGTAATGCTAGCTGGAAAAGGGATAAGAGTAAACGCTGTAGCTCCAAGCTTTGTTGAGACAGACATGACAAGGAACTATCTCGATACAGAGGAGAAGAGGAGGCGGATACTAGAACTCCACCCCCTTAGAATCATACTACAGCCGGAAGATGTAGCCAAGGCAGTTTACTTCCTAGCAGACCCGGAATGGTCCAGGGGAATAACAGGTCACATCCTCTCCATAAACGCAGGCAGGTACACGTAGAAACCCTTAATAGAAGAAGCAGGGGACCGTCACAACAATGGTGGGGGCTGTGGAGCCGGGCTGCAGAAGGATCCCCGCATAATCGTCCTCTCACGAATATCAGGTAAGGCCCTGTTGGCGCTAGTTCCCATATCCATTCTAAAACCACACGAGCATATAATATTCGATAATCTAAAAAGAGTCTTAGAGAGCATTGTCGAGGAGGGACAGATACATACGCCTATAATAGTTGACTCTAACACCCTGACAATCCTAGACGGTCATCATAGAGTGGCAAGCCTAAAACTTCTAGCCGCGACTAGAGCCCCAGTACTTCTAGTAGACTACTTCTCGGACGTAGTCGAACTAGATACTTGGAGACCTGGAGTAAAGGTGACAAAACACCAAGTGGTGAGGGCTGCTGAGAGAGGAGTACTTTACCCGCCTAAGACCACCAGGCACAAGCTACGCATACAGGTGCCAAAAGTGAGCGTTAGGCTATCGGACCTCGTGTAACGGGTGGCAGGAGTGGCTGACAGGCTAATCCCAATACGAAGCGTAAACCCGCCGCCTAGGCCGCCCCTCGAGACTCTATTACCGCTAATCTCGAGAATACTGGAAACGAAGAGATTCCGAGGGCGAGTCGACATAGTAGCCTGGACGGGGAGGAGCCGAGACTACTACTGGGCCCTAAGATACCTGGGCGCCTCAAGGATACCCGTAGTCGAAGGCACGTATAGTTTAGAGGAGCTGGGCTTCTACGAGCTCACAGATTATAGCGAGCTAGCAATAGCACACCACCCCCTAGAACTAGTCATGGCAGGGAAACCTACTCCTATCGTGAAGCTAACACTACCAGGATCCAGGCTGACAGTATGGGCCAAGCTTGAATGGTACAACCCTTACAGCCTAAGCGTCAAAGACAGAGTCGCATGGAACATGCTATTAGATGCAATGTCAAGAGGAGTAATAGCGGGGGACGGGAATAGGATAGTCGAAGTATCCTCCTCCAACACGGGAATAGCCCTCGCGGCGCTATCAACCGTAATAGGAACAAAGGCCAAGATATACCTTCCAAACACCGCTTCCCAGCAAGCGGAGTACGCTCTCAGGATCCTTGGAGCAGAAGTTGTTAGGGCTACGGCTAAGATAACAACCCGTATCCTAGAGGAAGTAAAAGCAAAAGCGGACGACAAAACGATAATGTTAAACCAGTTTGAAAACGACGCAAACTTCGAAGCACACCTCAGATACACCGCCCGAGAATACTACATCCAACTAGAGAAGGCAAACGTCAAACCAACAGCACTAGTCCTAGCATCGGGAACCGGGGGAACAGCCTCGGCCACAGCCCTACTATTCTCAAAACTCTACAAAAACATAAAGGTATACATTGTAGAACCCAAACAGGGCGAGAGGATAGAGGGAATAAGACGGTTAGAAACAGGAGTAAAATGGCTCAAACTAATAAATATAAAATATGAAACAGTCGAAGTGACCAGGAGAGAAGCACTACAAGCAATATGCAGGGCCGCCTCAACTAACGGCTTACTTCCGGGCCCAAGCGGCGGAGCAGCAATA
>CAYRZG010000087.1:0-6666 GCA_964428695.1 uncultured Desulfurococcales archaeon | reverse complement strand
AGCTACTCTTCCTTCTCCTAGGCGTCTCCCGGCACCCTCCACTACGCGGGACCCTGGGAACTAATATTGGATAAAGACTGCGGAGGCCCGCCTCTAAGGGGTAATACCGGGCATAGTAGCAGTACGGTGCGAGTCTTGGACAGCTCGACTAGCATCCGTTGGAGACAAGGATTATTGTTGGAGAGTTGGAAGATTTGGCGAAGAGCAGGCGGCCTCCCACGTAAAACTGTGGGCGGCCGGGGTAAGTGGCCCCTGAAATCCGCTACCACCTATCAACAGGCTCCAAGCATACTCTACAAGGCGCTAGCTGGCAGGCCACGTGTGAAATACCAAGCCTAACGCTGGGGGTGATATCATGCCCGAGTGGGTAATCAAGCGCGACGGTAGAAGGGAAGCATTCGACATCGAGAAGTTGAGGGTAAGCGTCGAGAAGGCTGCCTTCGCGGCGGGGTTGAGTGTAGAGGACGTTGACAGGTTGATAGCAGAGCTACTAGAGGAGATAGGCGGAGAGGAGACAGTATACACTGCCGTGTTAACAGACAGGATAGCTAGGCTCATGGTGGTTAGGGGGGTAAGTGATCCCAGGTGGTTCGAGGCTGCGAAAAGGTTCGAGCTGGCTAGAATATACAATGACGTATACGGTAAGGGCGCCTGGAAGGAGTTTGACGAGGCAGACTTGCGGCTAACATTCAACGCTATCAAAGTGTTAGAGTCAAGGTACCTGCTAAAAGACCCTGAGACCTGGAGGTTCAGGGAGACACCCCAGATGCTCTTCCGTAGGGTCGCCAAGCACATAGCAGGGCAGGAGCGGAACTATGGGGTCTCCGAGGAGAAAGTCAAAGAGCTGGAGGAGAAGTTCTACGAGCTAATGTCAAGCCTGCGCTTCATGCCGAATAGCCCCACTCTAATGAATGCTGGAACCAGGCTGGGCATACTCTCAGCATGCTTTGTCATACCTGTGAGAGACTCGATGACAACGGCTGACGGAGAGGGTATAATGGACGCGGTCAGGGCGCAGGTTCTAGTACACCAGCATGGCGGCGGTACAGGCTTCGACTTCTCAGAGTTGAGGCCGGAGAACGATATAGTTGAGAGCAGCGGAGGCCTGGCTAGCGGTCCTCTAAGCTTCATGAAGCTCTTCGACGTTGCAACAGACGTTGTGAAGCAGGGAGGTAAGAGGCGCGGTGCGAATATGGGTATAATGCACGTGTGGCACCCCGACATAGAGAAGTTTATAGTATCCAAGACGGGGGAGCTTAAAGATGTAAACCTGCAGAACTTCAATATTAGCGTGGGCTTCTACGACGCGTTCATGAAGGCGGTGGAGAAGGGTGAGAAGTGGCCCCTCATAAATCCGCGGAAGACGGATCTCCGCGGTGACAGGGATTCGAGGTACTATGCTATAGTGAGGGCGAGGAACTATCTAAGCGAGGAATGGGTGCAGGAGGCCATTATAAGGGAGCTTGAAGAGAAAGGGGGGAGCGTAGCCCTCGACGAAACTGTTATAGTGACTGTAGATGAGGCGCTCGCAATAGCCGAGGACGCCGGGGCTATTACAAGATGGGTTGACGCCAAGCAGTTATTCGAGAAGATAGTGTTCGGAGCATGGGATAGCGGTGATCCAGGCTTCCTAAACTTCGACGAGATAAACAGGAGGCATCCAACCTGGTACCTTGGGAAAATTAGCGCTACAAACCCCTGTGGGGAGGAGCCGCTCCTCCCCTGGGAGCCCTGCAACCTGGGCAGCATCAACCTGGAGAAGTACGTGGTTGAGAGGGATGGAGAGCCGACTATAGACTGGGAGGGTCTAGCAAGGGATGTGAGGACTGCAGTCAGGTTCCTGGATAACGTGATAGACGCCAACCACCCGCCTATACCCCAGATCAGGAGGGCCAACCTTAGGACGAGGAAGGTCGGGCTCGGCGTCATGGGATGGGCTAGGATGCTGATAAGGCTGGGCATCCCATACGACTCGGCCGACGCTATATATCTAGCCTGGGCGCTGGCCGAGTGGATAGCCTGGAACGCCTACGCGGAGAGCGTCGAGATAGCCAAGGAGAAGGGTCCCTTCCCCGCCTGGGACCCGGAGAAGTACAGGTGGCTACATGAAACCCTCCCCCACCGCAGCCCGGAGGAGTACCTGGAAATCGTAGCCAGGGAGACTGGTAGGGGAGAGTTTAGGAGGAGGCCGAGCGAGAGGGTTAGCAGGCTCATAGCTGAGAGGCCGCCTGTAGACTGGGATAGTGTTAAGAAAGAGGCACTCAAACACGGGCTCCGAAACGCTACCCTGCTAAGCATAGCACCGACAGGGTCCATAAGCATAATAGCAGGTGCAAGCGCTAGCATAGAACCCCTATTCGCAGTAGCATTCCTACGCCGCGTCAGCGTGGGCGAGTTCTTCGAGGTAGACCCGCTATTCCTAGAAGAGCTGGCCAAGAGGGAGATGGATGAGCCGGAGGTCATAGAGGAGATAGCCACTACCGGTAGCGTGCAGCATCTAAAATGGGTGCCTAGAAGCCTGCGGAGACTGTTCAAGACGGCCCACGACATAGACCCAGAGTGGCATCTGCTACACCAGGCCGTCTGGCAGGCTTGGATAGACGCTGGCACCAGTAAGACGATAAACCTGCGCCACGACGAGACTGTTGACACCGTTAGGAGAGTCTACATGCTAGCATGGAAGCTAGGCATAAAGGGTACCACAGTCTACCGGGATAGGAGCAAGAGCCAGCAGGTAATCTACGTAGGCGTGAAGAAGGATGAAAGAGAGACTAAAGACGGGAAAGGTGAAGGGAAGGGGGAGAAGAAGAGGGTAGAGAAGTCTAAGAGAATAGAAACTGAAAACGAAACAATCGAGATAAAGGAGACAGAGGGTGTTCAAACCGTCGTGATCACGCCGAAAAAGCAAGGTGTCGAAGCACAGGGCAGGCAAGCCTCCATAGCACCAATCTCGGGAGAGAGGAGTGGGGAGAAGAAGGAGACTAGGAAGACTCTAGGAAGAGGCAGGTTGAGGCTGGGTAAGGGGAAGGTTTCGAAAATCGTAGAGGTTGTAGTAGCCAGCGAAGACTATGCCGGCGGATGCCCAACCTGTGACATATAGCCGCCATATCCCCCGGGCACAACGGTTCTAACCCCCAACAACCTCCCTCCCCTTCTGGGTGCCACGGGTGCTCCTAGAATACCCGCAACGGTTCGAAAGCTATGGCGCGGTAATGGTGCATAGCCTGGCGCGGGTTATGGAGATAGACTCGCTCGGATACAGGGGGCACAGGGGCGCTTACTCCCTATCGTTCGACACGCTGGAGAACTACGCCTATCAAACCTCTATAGTTGTGCCGGTTAAGGACGAAGACTTCCTTACACTGGAGGGAGTCTTATCGGCGATACCACACCTGAGCCGCATTATCATTATCTCGGCGTCGAGCAGGAAGCCAGTCGACCGGTATAGTTACGAGGTAGACCTTGCCAGGAGCCTACACTCGATGACTAGACGTGAGATAATCGTAGTCCACCAGCATGATCCAGCATGGGCTGAGGCCCTCGCCGGGACCCCGCTAGAGTCTATGATAGACGAGGAAACGGGAACCGTGAGGAAGGGCAAGGGGGAGGGCATGCTTCTAGGCGTGCTCATAGCAGCCGCGCTAGGCTCAAAGTATGTTGGCTTCATAGATAGCGACAACTACGTTCCAGGCTCGGCCCACGAGTACGCATGGATCTACTATGCTGGACTATCCCTGGCAAAGTCCCCTTACTCCATGGTTAGGATAAAGTGGCCGTTCAAGGGTAAACTGGCGGCCGGGGATATCTACTTAAGGCGTAGGGGAAGAGTGTCAATGATAACAAACTCGATCCTAAACTATGCGCTAACCCTCTACCGTAAAGTCGAGACAGACGTTGTCCAGACAGCGAATAGCGGTGAACATGCGCTCTCAATAGATTTAGCCCTCAACATGGTATGGGGTGGAGGCTTCGCCGTCGAACCCTACCAGCTAGTATACCTCTTCGAATCATGCTACCTGGGTCTAGAGGAAGGACTCTGCAACGCCACCCCCGAGGGAGTTGTAGTCTTCCAGATAGAGTCTAGAAACCCCCACATCCACGCGGAGAGGGGCGACGAGCACATAGCAAGGATGATAGCTGCGAGCCTGGGGACAATATATCACTCGAAACTGGGGCTGGAGAACGTTAGGAATAGGATAATGAGAGTCTTGAAAGACTATGGGTGGGAGAGCGAGCCGCCAAAGCCTAGAACATACGATCCAAGAGGCATAGACCCGTCTAAAGTATTCGCCACCCTATCCGGGACGAGCAACGACGTTTACATATTCGAGTCAAGGTGACGTCGGGGCATGATAATAACCGACCTTGACCATACAATGCTAGGCAGAGGCCTGAAAGCCGACGGGATACCGGAAACACTAGACCTTCTCAAAATAGCGGGAATACGGGTGGTGCCGAACACTGCTAAAACACTCGAAGAAGTACACCTAGTCTGGACAAGGATATTGCAGAGAAGGCCGCCTGAACTTGTAGCGTTTGAAAACTCCTCAGCCATAGCGAGCCCCACTAACACTCTCCCATACGCAGACTATAGGGTTGAAATAGAGGGGCAAGTATACCATGTTCTAGAGCTGTCCATCCGCCTAGAGGAATACTCCAGGGAAGCCTACAATATCGCTAGGGACGCATGCCCACATGTGCGGAGAATAGAGGAGCTCAGCGACGAGATCCTAGTGGAGCTAACGGGAATACCAGTGGATCACGCGAGGGCCGCGAAGAAGAGGAGGTACGACCTTGTACTCTGGGCTGCCGACAAAAACTGCCTGTCTAGGGCGGGGGAAACGCTAGAGTCAACGGGATACACGACAGTGCTAGGGGCTAACTTTCTACACGTCATAACACACCCAGGGAAGCGGCAGGCGGTCGAGTGGGTTAGGGCAAACAGGCACCTTCTAGGAGCATGGACTAGGATCGTAGCGCTAGGAGACGCGCCGGTAGACAAGGGAATGTTGGAAGTCTCTGATATACCAATTGTCGTTCCACGGGATGGTGTTAGAGTTAGGCCGAGAGCAAGCTATCTGATAGCCCCATGCCAAGCCCCCCATGGATGGGTCAAAATAGTCCGAGAACTTCTAATTAATGGAAGCATATTTAAGTAAATTTTAAACATGTACATATCGTATTCTGTTTCATGAGGATATAAGAACTTTGTGTAGAATTAGAGTGAGTACGGGATAGAAACGGCTTCGGCGGGGGTTGAAAGAGGGCCATGTTTGGCTTCCTGGCCCGCCTGTTTAGGAGGCTCTTCTCCTCGGCGGAGGCCGGCGAAGACTTTATCATGAGAATACAGAAGGGCGACATAGAATATATTGTGAAGGTTGGCGTGCCTACTATCGAAGCGCCTCCAACCCCAGGTCCTAGACCCCTTGGAAACCTTTACATGGTCGCGGAGGGTGTAGATGTTGGTAGCCTCCTATTGACTGACCCGGAGGCACTAGTATACATACTCATGTCTGCCGAGGGCGTGGAAACAATACAGCTGAGGGGCGAGGGCCGCCAGGTTCTAGACTTTATTGCCAACATCTCCAAACGTTACAGCACGCCAATTTATGTATTCTCCCTCGTAGACTCGGGAGAGCTTAGAGTACTGGCATACAAGGGGTTCGTGACCGGAATCTACTATGAGCAGGGCGACAAGATATATGTTGGAAGGCAAGCCATAGAAGCGCTAATGCGGGAGAAGCTCGAGCCAGTGCATGCAAGCGTAACATATGTTAGGAGAACAATAATGGACTGGGACGACGAGAAACTATCAGTCTACATAAGAGGCTTGGACAACCAGCACAAATACCTGGTTAACACTCTAAACAGCCTCTACCATGCCACAGTAGGCGGGGAGGGCTACAAGGTTCTAAAAGATATACTAACCAGGTTGATAGAGTATACCAAGTTCCACTTCCGGAGCGAAGAAATACTAATGGAGAAGTACGACTATCCGCAGGACAGGTTCGAGAGGCACAAGGCTGAGCACGACTCTTTCGTTAAAGCTGTTAGCAAGTTTAGGGAAAAGTACGAGCGCGGCGAGGCCGACCTTACCATAGACGTGTTCAAGTTCCTAGCCCACTGGGTTGAGAACCACATAGCTAAGACCGACAGAGACTACGGGATATACTTTAAGAAGATGGGTGTAGCAAGCATAGTCCACTAACAGTAAAATATTTATATTATTTTTATGTTTTTTAGTTTAAACTTTGTTGTTAAGTCGTGTTAAGAATGCATAGTGATCCGCTTGAAGTATACACAACCCATGATAGTTATACCTATATTAACAATACTAGTCCTATTACACCTCCACATTGCAAGTGCGTCTACAATCTACCAAGTCAACATAATCTCAGATAGGGTTCCGCCGGGAGGATGGATAACGATTGACGCCTACGTTTCCGGGCCCGACGCGTGCAGGATAATACTGTACTACAATGATACGCTAGACTATCCAGTATACCCGTTCTACGAGAATCAGACAGGCCTCTATAGGATAGTGGACATGGTCCAAATACCGCCGACAACGCGTGAGGGATACCATACTATAATTCTAGTGCTGTATTAATAACTCCTACAGTTACACCATACAGGTTGCAATCCCAGAAGTATCAGTCTACCCTA
>CAYRZG010000086.1:0-6777 GCA_964428695.1 uncultured Desulfurococcales archaeon | reverse complement strand
CCCGAACACCAACTACAAGGTGAAGGTTGAGACTGGAGGACTAGAGCCGACAATAATCTACATAGTGCTCAACACGGCCAAGGAGCCGTTCAACAACAAGCTAGTGAGACAGGCGCTAATGTACGCCATACCATTCGACCAGATTAAGAACGACGTATACGCAGGATTCCTAGAGAGACTATACGGCGTCATACCAGCAGGCTTCCCAGGCCACAACGACAACCTAGTTATAAAGTATACGTTCGACGTCAACAAGGCCCAGCAGCTCATACAGCAGTCTGGAATCGACCCGACCAAGTACACTATCAAGATCTGGTATAACAGTGGCAACACGCAGAGAGAGAAGATAGCAAACTACCTCCAGACAATCTGGAGCGGCCTAGGCTTCGACGTGAAGGTAGAAGCGCTACAGTGGGGCACCCTGCTAGACAAGACTGAGAGGGGAGAGTTCGACGTCTACATAATAGGCTGGGCCCCAGACTACCTAGACCCCGACAACTACGCTGGCCCACTACTATACGGTGGCACACAGTTCAGCGTGCTAGACTATGCCAAGGTAGGCAGCCTAGACGAGCTCCAGGCAATATTCCAGGGCTAACCACCTAATCTTTTTAAATTAAGCTTTTTACATCCCACTATTATCCCCGATAGAATATATTACGGCCTCCGAGACTACCCCACCCCATCCATGGATGAGCGGGGTTGGCAGAGCTAGGCCGCTTCCTGCTGAGGCGACTCTTAACCTTCATCCCCACACTGATAGGGGTAACGTTCATAGTCTTCGTCATAGCAGCGGTCATCCCCTCCAACCCAGCCAGGGTTTGGGCTGGCGGGGAGAAAGCCAGCCCCCAGGTAGTCGAGAGGCTCATCCGCGAATACCACCTAAACGAGTCTATCCCCAAACAATACTATTTTGTCATGAAGAAGCTGCTGACAAACACTATGGTAAGCCCCGTCTCACACCACTACGTCTGGGACGATATAAAGACGTACTTCCCAGTCACCCTCCAGCTCACCATTATAGCTTTCGTCTTCATTATAGGTCTAGGCATACCTCTCGGCATAATAGCCGCGCTGAAAAAAGACACTATTATAGACATGATTATTAGGATAATAGCCCTGCTGGGTGTTTCCACGCCAATATTCTGGCTAGCCTACCTACTCATATACGTCTTCTACACAAAGCTCCACTGGATAGTACTAGCGGGGACCCCGACACCCGACTATAGTATAACGGGCATACCGCTAATAGACTCAATACTAAAACTAGACTGGAACATGTTCGCCCAGATAATCCGGAGATACTGGCTCCCAGGCTTCGTGCTAGGCTTCACCGGAATAGGCGTCGTCGCCAGGATTGTTAGGAATAGCTTCCTCGACGCATATAGCGCCGACTTCACGGAATTCATGATGGCCCGCGGCTTCTCACGGTTTAGGATATACATGCACGTGTTGAAGAACGCCATGGTCCCAGTGGTAACAGTGTTAGGCCTAATGTTCGGAGGCCTCCTGGCGGGAGCACCGATAACTGAGACTGTCTTCTCCCTCCCGGGCCTCGGATGGTACATGCTTCGAGCCATCAACCAGAGTGACTATCTAGGCCTTACCGGTGCAGTGTTGTTCGTAGCGTTGATCTACGTTACTGTTAACCTAATCGTAGACATACTCTACGCCCTAATAGATCCGAGGGTGAGATACTAATGGCCGAGGAGGTTTATGAGAAGAAGATACTAGACAAGCTCGCAGACAAGGTGATAGACGGGATAGCCACGCTGATAGACAAGGTGAGGCCAGGGTGGAGGGAGAGGAATAAGAGTAGGATTGACGAGTGGAAGCTCATGGCCTACGCCTTCAACAGGAGTCCCCCTGGAGTACTAGGAGCAATCCTAGTATTAACATTCATAATAATAGCTATCATTGGCCCGTACATTGCCCCGCTAGACTATGATATCCAGCTAACCTTCTTCGACCCCAACGCTAAGCGGGCGCCCCCGCTCACTGTGATAACCGTGCCAGACAACCAGCTAGCCCAGTTCCTTGGCGTGAAGCCCGGGAACTACACTCTATGGCTGGGTGGTGACGATCAGGGTAGGGATCTACTCTCAAGGATACTTTATGGCGCCCGGACCAGCCTTGTCGTGGCTATACTTGTGATGCTTGTGGGTCCCTGGATAGGAATCGCCATAGGGCTCATAGCAGGATACTATGGTGGCAAGGTAGACGAGATACTAATGAGGCTAACCGACGTCTTCCTAGCATTCCCGGGCCTAATACTGGCTATAGCCTTCTCTGCAGTGCTCCCCGACAGGATCTCGGGCTTCCTACAAGCACATGAGACTATCAAGATGTTCTTCGTGAAACTATTCGCCCTAAAACCACAACACGCCGGCCCCATGACCAACCTGGTGAGCGTAATAGTAGCCCTCTGGCTCGTATGGTGGCCAGGCTATGCGAGGCTCGCTAGAGGCATGACGCTCAGCGAGAGGGAGAACGTCTACGTCCAGGCGGCTCAGGCTCTGGGAGTGCCGACGAGCAGGATTCTTACAAGGCACATATTCCCCAACATTATAGGCCCTCTCCTAGTCTACCTGACACTGGACATTGGAGGAGTCATACTCACAGAGGCAGGATTAAGCTTCCTAGGCCTAGGAGCAGTGCCGCCAATAGCCGACTGGGGACGGATAATCTATGACGGTTCAAACTATTTCCCCCAGGCCTGGTGGCTAGTGTTCTTCCCCGGCCTTGCGATACTCCTAACAGTCCTCGGATTCAACCTAATAGGAGACACTCTACGAGACGTGCTAGACCCCAAGACTAGGAGGAGTATTGAGTTCAAGGTAAAGGAGGGTGGTGGAGAGTGAGCGAGCTATGCGAGCCCCTTATAGAGGTTAGAAACCTGAAGGTGAACTTCTACACATACGCCGGCGTGGTTAAGGCGATAGACGGAGTCTCATTTAGAATATGCAAGGGTGAAACCTACTGTCTAGTGGGCGAGACAGGCTGCGGGAAGAGTGTCACCGCCAGGGCCCTAACCAAGCTCATACGCCCACCTGGAAGGATTGAGGAGGGCCAGGTAATCTACTATGGTCGGGGGAAGCCCGTAAACCTGCTAGAGTTGAGCGAGGAGGAGCTTAGAGAGATTAGAGGGGCGGAGATAGCCTACGTGTTCCAAGACCCGCACTCTGCGCTGGACCCCCTCTACACTATAGGCTACCAGATTTCCGAGACAATGGCAGAACACGGCAGGGTTAAGAGTATAAGGGAGGGTATCGTCAAGGCGGTTGAAGTCCTGCGGAGCGTGTTGATGCCGGACCCGGAGAGGAGGGCTAAAAGCTACCCCCACGAGCTCTCTGGAGGTATGAAGCAGAGGGCTGTCATAGGGACTGGTTTGGCCAACGAGCCCAAGCTCCTAATAGCTGACGAGCCTACTACTGCTCTAGACGCTACAGTGCAGGCTCAGCTCATGGACCTCCTTATGGATTTGAAGGAGAAGAGGGGGCTGACAATCCTGTTGATAACCCATAATCTTGGCCTAGTAGCCCAGGTCTGCGACAGGGTCGCGGTAATGTATGCTGGGAACATTGTCGAGGAGGCCCCGGTTGAGGAGCTGTTCGAGAACCCCCTCCACCCGTATACTAGAGCGCTCCTAAGAGCGGTCCCGAACCCGAAGAGGAGGGTTGTGAGGCTCGAGTCAATACCGGGCACGGTCCCCAACCTCATACGACCACCGCCTGGGTGCAGATTCCACCCCAGATGCCCGCACGTGATGCCAGTGTGTAGGGAGAGGAAGCCGCCCGACTTCTGGAAGGGACCCCGCCACCGGGTGGCATGCTGGCTGTACCAGGAGTAGAAGGGGTGTCGGCGGTGGCAGTGCTAGTTGAGGCTAGGAACCTGAAGAAGTACTTCCCAGTCAAGGGCCTCATCCGGACGAAGGGGTATGTCAAGGCGGTCGACGGCGTATCATTCACTATAGAGGAGGGTACAACCCTAGGCCTTGTAGGAGAGTCCGGCTGCGGGAAGACAACTGTTGGCAAGCTCGTGCTACGGCTCCTCGAGCCTACGGCTGGAGAGGTACTCTACCGTGGCAAGAATATTTTCAAGTTGAAGGGGAGGGAGCTGAGAGAGTTTCGGCGTAAGGCGCAGATGGTGTTCCAGGACCCCTACTCCAGCCTAAACCCGAGGATGACAGTGTACCAGCTCCTCACAGAGCCTCTGCAGGTTCACAAGATTAAGGTTGACGATCCAGAGAAGTTTGCGGTAGACCTGCTGTACAAGGTGGGGTTGAATGAGACCCACCTCTACAGGTATCCTCACGAGTTCTCGGGAGGCCAGAGGCAGAGGATTGCAATAGCCAGAGTGCTGGCCGTCAACCCAGAGTTTCTAGTATTAGACGAGCCTACCAGCGCACTCGACGTTAGCGTTCAGGCGCAGATACTTGAGCTTCTCAAACAGTTGCAGAGGGAGATGAACCTCACATACCTCTTCATAAGCCACGACCTGGGAGTAGTACGCTATATGAGCGATAAGATAGCAGTCATGTATCTCGGCAAGATCGTAGAGTATGGCCCGGCCGAGGAGGTGTTTGAGAAACCCCTCCACCCGTATACAGAGGCGCTATTCTCAGCTATACCGATCCCAGACCCGCGAGAGGCTAGGAGGAGGCGGAGGCTACGTATAACAGGAGAGCCGCCAAGCCCGATCAACCCGCCGCCGGGCTGCAGGTTCCACCCTCGGTGCCCGATTGCCGTTGACAAGTGCCGCCGGGAGGAGCCGCCGCTCGAGGAGGTTGAGAGTGGCCACTATGTAGCCTGCTGGCTGAGACGCTAAGAGCGCCTCCTAAAAGGCCAGCATAACCCACTTTTGTAGGGGTGGGTCTCGTGGCGGGCTACCCGGTCATAGACTATAAGCCGCGGCTATCCGGGGAGACCGACCAGCCTCTGGAGAAGCAGCTCGTGGATCTTGAGAGGCTAGAGGCGGAGGGCTACATGAGGGTTGTGCACCACGGCGGCGAGAGGGGCTACCATATCAAGCTAGTGTTGAACGACAGGGAGGCTGTGAGCCTATTCGTGTGGAACGAGAAAGTGTTCCGGTGCCAGAATACTCTAGCTAGAAGCTATGGTGTCATCCCAATAGAGGAGATTGAGGTTGACGAGGAGGAGGGTGACAGGCTGATAGCAGAGGGCCGCTACAGGCTTAAGGGCGGCGTGCTCGAGCTTGTAGTCGAGAAAACCTATGATGAGAGCATTGTGAAGCCCTGCAGGTGCCGGTATAGGCTTAAATTGAAGGGTGTCAAGGAGTATATTTCGCCCAAGCACGGCCATAGTACTAGGCCGGAGTACTTCCTCATAGCGTTAGGGGGAACATCTAAAAGGGCCGGCCGCCGGTAGGCGTGTTGAAGGTGTAGGCCTTGATATTGGCCTCCATGCTGGGACCCCTGGTTGAGGAGGCCTGCTCCTCCTGCCCCCAGCTTGAGGAGGAGTGCAGGCTCTTCGTAGACCTGGTTGAGAGTATAGGGGAGGCGGAGGGAGCCCCCCTCCTAGACGCTCTAGCCGCCCTCGTGGCGGCCCTTGCGGGGGCGGCGAGGCGTGCCGGGTGCGGCCTGCAGGCTACAATACTCTACGGCGCCTCAGGATTGCTACGGAGAGCGTCAGCAGCGTGACGGCCACGGCTGCCAGTGTTAGAGGAGAGTATAGCCTACGAGAAGCTCCCCCCATATTCTCCTGGCCCCCTACCGAAGTGGTTGACTCCTGGGAGGCGAGCTGTAGGGTTAGAGTGTAGCTGGTCTGGGACCCTGTGAACTCTACCTTGGCCTGTGAGGCCAGGAGGCCGGGGCCGGGCGTGGCGTGGGCCCTGACCTTGGGCGACTCGTACTCGACTGGGCCGCCGGGAGTATAGTATATGGGGGCTGTAGGGTATGTTGCGTTCGCCGGGAACCTCACCTTGAACCCGGGGGCTAGGCCCTCCCGCGACAATAGTATCTCGACGCACATGGCTAGCTGGCTGCTGGACGGCTGCAGGTCGTAGCGTAGCCTGCCGCCTACAACTGCTACGGCCTCTCCGTCTTCTACAGTCAGGTTTACTGTGACCTGTCCCGTAACGTTCCAAGTGCCCTCGCACGGCTCCCCTGTACCGCTGCCCGTGAACGTCACATAGTAGGTTGCAGCCTGCTGTGTTGCCGCCCCCGCCTGCAGGCCTAGGTTCGCAAGTAGCAGTAGGGCCAATGCCGCCAGTTGAGCCTTCACCCTGTGGCACCACGGCGGGTCTGGGCGTCTTCCTCGAATAAGTGTAGTAGCCTGCGCGCCTTTAGGAGCCCTCTCACATGCCTGTAGACGGTTATAGGCTCGGGCTCCAATGTTTCCACTAGCCTCTCGTCGATAGAGGCCAGCTTCTCGACTAGGAACTTGTACTCCTTACGCAGCCCGGGTATTATGGATACGGCTGCCCTAAAGTCTACGCCCGGCTCCAGCCCAGCCTCCAACAGTCTCTCCAGGGCGGCGAGCTGCAAGTGCCACGCGCCGGGCTGGGCTCCCGTTATTCGCTCGAACCATTCCGGCGTGGGAGCCTTGATGGAGACCCTCACGAATACCCCACTGGGGATCTCCTCTACGGGGACCCGGCCGGCCCCTATGAGTATACCGTTGGTCTCGAGCACGAAGAGCCTCCCTCGGGCGAGTACAGCCTGGGCGACAAGCCTGGTGTGAGGCCAGCCTATGGTAGGCTCCCCTCCTGTAAGCCTGGCAACCCGGAATGGGCCACGGGAGAGTATCTCGCCCACAG
>CAYRZG010000085.1:0-6874 GCA_964428695.1 uncultured Desulfurococcales archaeon | reverse complement strand
TCGGCAATGTCCACGCCCATGTATACCCTGCCGCTACCCCTCCCCGCCACCCCCTGCCACCTCCTCCAGGAGCCTCTCAGGGTCAACGTCTATGTTGAACCTCCTCCTGAAGAAGCTGGCCACATATCGTATGTCGCGCTCCAACAGCTCCCCCGCCCTAGGGTCGTCCCTGTAGACGTACTGGGGCCAGTCTATCACGTACCCCCTCCCATCCTCTGACACGAGAATATTGTACTCGCTGAGGTCGCCGTGGACAATGCCGACCCTCCTGTAGGCTATCTTCACAGTCTCTACAACGTCCTCTAGCACCTGGAGTGCTACCTCTTCCGGCATCTCCCTAACCTTGTGTAGCTCCACCCCGGGGATATACTCTTGTACGACCGCATGCCTGTTCCACGCTACAGGCCTCGGGACCCGGGCCCCCTCGTCGGCCAACGCTACCAGAGCTTTGAACTCCCTCTCCCCCGCGAGTTTTGCGAGCCGGAACCACTGCTTCCTGTCGAGCCCCACAGCATATTCCCTATAGCGCTTGATCTTGGAGAAGCTCTTCCTACCCTCCCTGTGGAACTTCACTATAACCCTCTCCCCCGAGGGGGTCACGCCCAGGTATACCTCCCCCTCCTTCCCGACCCCCAACCTGTCGCCGAGGGCCTCCACCACACGCCTCCTCACAAGACTGTCGTAGGCCACCACGTCTAGGCCATAGTATGTGAGCGAGTACCCTATTATGCTTCCGAGCTTCCTCTTCACTAGCTTCAGCTGGTTGAGCCTGTCGAGGCTCCTAGCTATGACGGTCGGCGGCAGGCGCACACGCTTCTCCAACACCTCTACCGGCACGTACTCGTAGCGGGAGGAGAGGGACTCTACGCCCCTCAACACTGCAATGTCCCTAGAGTCTAGCTGCTCCCATAGCCTGTGAGGGTTCCTCGCCACTAGGCGCGCACACCCCACGCAGCAGGGGCCCGGGGGAGACCCTACGATAGTGTTCATTGTGGAAGCCAATATTGGTTGCCTGGAGGGGGACGGGGTTCCCACGTGTAAACGGGAGTAGAAGAGTTTATTTTCGTCTAGGCAACTGTGGCCTCGAAGAAAAGAGTTACGGGTGTGAATGGGATGGCTAGCGTGGAGCCTGCAGCCAGGCCACCCTACGATAAGGAGGGCATATACGTCAAGGATCGAACCATGTACGTGGTTGGAACCAGGTACGCCGCCAAGGTCTCGAGAGCCCTGGCGAGCGACACGCGTGCCCGGATCATAGAGGTGCTCCAGTCGGGGCCCGCAGACCTCGACACTATAGCCGAGAGGGTGGGTCAGAGCAAGGCCAACGTTAGCAGCCAGGTTAGGATACTGGAGGATGTGGGCATTGTTAAGCCAATATACATGCCGGGGCAGAGGGGTATTAAGAAGATAATAGAGCTGCAGGTGGACAGGATTTTCATCTACCTGACCGTCGAGACAGTGCAGCAGTGAGTAGGCCTGTGAAGAGCGGGCCTGGCTTTAGGGGCCTGCTCTTATACTCGGTGTGCGGCTGGGTCCCCACGTAGAACGGGTGTTCCCTCTGCGGCAGCTCTATGAACTCTACCAGGCCTTCGGGGCTCCACCCGCTCACCACTAGCCCTGCCTCGACAAGCTTGTCAACATACTTGGGGTTGACCTCGTAGCGGTGCCTGTGCCTCTCGTACACGACTTCCGCGCCGTTGTAGAGCTTGTGAACAAGCGTTCCAGGCACTAGCCTTATCGGGCTGGCCCCGAGCCTCATCGTGCCCCCTAGCTTGTCCACGCTCTTCTGCCATGGGAGAAGGTCTACAACTGGGTGTGGCGTGGCCGGGTCGATCTCGGTCGAGTTGGCGCGCTCCAAGCCTAGCACGTTCCTAGCGTATTCTACGACGGCCAGCTGCATGCCGAAGCATATGCCTAGCGTGGGGACCCTCTCCTCTCTCAGCTTCTGGAGCGCCATTATCTTGCCCTCAGCCCCCCTCTTTCCGAAGCCCGGCAGTACTATGGCTGCGTCTACGTCTTCGACGAAGTCTAGGGTTGCCCTACCCTCCTCTATGTCGGTGGACTCTACCCAGAGGAACTCGGGCTTAACGCCAAGCCATGCCCCGGCATGCTTGACCGCCTCAACAATGCTGATGTAGCTGTCCTTGAGCCTCGTATACTTGCCTACCATTGCTATCCTAACCGGTTTGCTGGCCGAGAGTAGCTTGTCCACAAACTCAACCCAGTCTGACAGGTCTGCGCCAGGGTCGTCGATGCCCATCTTGCCGAGTATAGCCCTGGCCAGCCCCTGCTCCTCTAGGATGAGGGGAACCTGGTATATCGTTTCAAGATCATGGTCGCTGAACACTCTCTCCTCTGGAAGCGTGGCGTAAAGCGCTATCTTCCTCCGAGCCTCGGGCTCTAGGGGCCTCTGCGTTCTAACCACTATTGCGTCGGGCTGTATACCTATCCTCCTAAGCTCCTGCACGCTGTGCTGGACCGGCTTAGTCTTCTGCTCCCCGGTAGTAGACAGCACTGGGGCCAGGGCTACGTGTATGAAGAACGTGTTAGACTCCCCCTCCTCTAGCCTCATCTGCCTTATAGCCTCTAGGAAGGGAAGCCCCTCAATGTCGCCTACCGTGCCCCCTATCTCTACTATCATGAAGTCTACTCCAGTCTCCCTGGCGAGACTCCTTATCCTATCCTTAATCTCGTTCGTGATGTGGGGGATTATCTGGACGGTCTGGCCTAGGTAGTCGCCACGCCTCTCCCTCTCAATAACGCTGAGATACACCTGGCCCGTCGTTATATTATGCCTCTTCGACAGGTTTACGTGCATGAACCTCTCGTAGTGGCCTAGGTCAAGGTCTGTCTCTCCACCATCCTCTGTTACGAAGACTTCTCCGTGGGCGAAGGGGTTCATGGTGCCAGCGTCAACGTTGATATAGGGGTCTATCTTTATGGCGCCGACGTTGAAGCCTCTACTCTTAAGTAGCAGGCCGACGCTGCTGGTAACAATCCCTTTGCCGACGCTGGAGAGGACGCCTCCGGTTATGAAGACATACCGTGTACCCACACTCTCAGCCTAGCAAGGTAGACCGTGTGGATGTGGGGCATAAAAGGGTGTAGGGGCCTCGGCCAAATGCCTTCACGTCACCCCACCGGGCGCTTGGTCGGCGTCGGGAGTACACCTCATAGGCCCTAGTCGAGTGTTAGGGGTTGGAGGGTTAACTCGCCTTTGCCAGGGCTTTCTCTAGCTCCTCTCTTACTATAGCTGCTACTATCTTGCCGTCTATCCTGCCCCTCAGCTTGGCCATAGCCCTTCCCATTATTAGGCCCATTGCCTTCATCCCCCTAGCCTTCACGGTGTCAAGATTCTCCTCGATTATCCTCCTTACTAGTTCTCTGGCCTCCTCCGGCGATACTGTTGACAGGCCTAGCTTCTCGACTAGCTCCTCCACCGGGACCCCGGGGTTATCTGCGGCCGCCTTAGCCAGCTCCTCCATTGCCTCCTTCGCAATCCTACCCTCGGCTAGTAGCCTCACTATGTCTTCTAGCGCCTTGTCTGGTATTGATTCGATGTCTACGCCCTCGCCTCTTAGACCCCTTAGCGTTACTATGAAGAAGGAGGCTATAGTCTTCGCCGGGACCCTCCCGTGGTATTCTCTTATCAGCCTCTCGATGAGGTCTAGCCTTACATCTTCTAGCACCTGCTCTGCAAGCTCTCTCGGCAGCCCGTACTCCCTTGTGAGCCTCTCCAGCTTCACCTCTAGTGGTTCCGGCCTTAGCCTCTCAGCCTCCTCGTGCATATCTTTAGTAACGGGCCTGGGGGGTATGTCGGTCTCCGGGTACATTCTAGCGGCTCCGGGCCTCGGCCTTAGGAAGCGTGTGGTGCCATCCTCTAGCGCCCCCCTAGTCTCCTCGGGCACTCCCTCTAGCGCCATCTTGGCACGCATTAGTATCGTCTCAACCGCCTTCCTGGCCTTCGACTCCTCCTCTGCGACTATGACTACGGCATCCCTACCCTTAACCGCTCCCGTCAGCTGGTATACCTTGTCAAGCTCCTCCCCGCTTATACCGTAGGCTGGTAGCTCGTCGCTGTGGAATATTCCACCCACGTCGGCCCAGAATCTCACATAGTCTGCGAACTCTGTTCCAACCCTGCGGCCCGGCATCAGCTCCTTGCCTAGGAGCCCATGGAAGTAGGGTAGCCTGACCGCCAGGACCACCCCGCCCTTGGATATGACCCTCCTGACTATCTTGCTCTTAGTCTCCTGGAACACCTGGGTCACGTCTACAGGCTCCTGATCATAGTCCTCCTTCTTGGCGCCCCGTCTTAGCAGTTCGTCCCTAACCTCTAGGAGGCCTAGCTGACGCATTACCTCGTACTCTATAACCTTGGGGATGAGGTCTAGCCTCTGGACTCCCTTGATCTCTGTCTTCGCCCCACCCTTTATGCTGACGTTGAGGTCCTGCCTTATTGTTCCGAGGCCCCTCTTCACCTTGCCTGTGAGGCGGAGCGTTCTGCCTATCGCCAGGGCTACCCTGGCGGCCTCCTCTGGAGAATGTATGACGGGTCCCGTGGAAATCTCTACTAGGGGGATGCCCAGCCTGTCGAGCCTATACCTGGTCCTCTTGCCTTTCTCACCGATTTTCCTGGAGGCGTCCTCCTCTACTGCTATGGTCTCTATGGGTATCTCCTTGCCGCCGACGGTTATGCTTCCTCCTAGTGCCACTATCGCGGTCCTCTGGAAGCCGCTCGTATTGCTCCCGTCTATCACTATCTTCCTCATAACGTGAACCTCGTCTACTATGTGGCTGTTGAATGCCTTGGCTATAGCCATCGCTATGACGACAGCCTCCCTGTTGATCTCGTGCGGCGGCTCCTCGTCAGCCTCTACGAGGCATGAGTGGCCCGCGGGGGCCTCGTACTCGTATACTCTCCCCTTCCTCCACTCGAACAGGGCTGCAATGTCGACTTCACCTGTCTCGCTCCTGGTAGGCCTAAGCCTCCTCTCGAACTCGTCGTGCTCCTCGTCGCTCAGCTCGGCCGGGCAGGGGCAGAAGAGCTTGCTCCTGGTTGCGAGCTGCTGGTGGATCTCCAGTCCGACGATTAGGCCTACCCTATCATAGTCTATCCTACCCATACCCGTCACCTCGCCGGGCCATGGTACCATCTCGGATAGTAGCGGAGGCTCAGCCTCTCCCCCACCTCGCCCGCCAGGGGGGTGAGCATTAGCCTTCTAACCTCTCCCAGGTCCCGGGTCCTGGCCAGGACCCATGAGAGTTTAACGTAGGCGGTCTCAGCCAGCATGTCGTCTACAGGTATGACTCCGGCTGCCAGCATCTTCCTGCCTGTCGAGTAGACGTTAAGGTTCACCCTTCCGAAAACGGTCTGCGTCGCCACTACTACCGGGATTTCCTCTTCGACCGCCCTGCGTATAGCCTCGATCGCCTCATCGCTCACGTGTCCGAAGCCGGTCCCCTCCACTACTATGCCGTGGAATCCCCTGTCTATAGCGGCGTGTATCAGCTCGTGGGCCAGGCCCGGGTAGAATTTTATGAGAGCAACCTTCGGGTCGAAGCCGTTTTCCAGCACGGGCTCCTGCTCGCCCCTCCTACGGTGTCTCGGGTCGAGCACCTCTATTCTACCATCGTATGGGTAGACCTTGGCCAGAGGCACGGTGTTAATCGACTGGAACGCGTCCCTCCTGCTGGAGTGCATCTTCCTAACCCGGGTCCCCCTGTGGGCCAGGGCGTATGTGTCCCCGGTCTCCCCGTGCATTACCACTACGACCTCGGCGAAGGGGGCTTTCGCCGCTACTAGGACTGCCGCTGTGAAGTTGAAGGCAGCATCGCTGCTAGGCCTGTCGCTACTCCTCTGCGCACCCACGAGGACTATGGGTGCAGGGAGCCCCTTGTGGAACGCGAAGGATAGGGCCGCAGCAGTGTAGCCCATGGTGTCGGTGCCGTGCGCTACTACTATCCCATCGTAGCCTCTAGTCAGCCTCTTGTAGACCTCCTCGGCTATCTTCTCCCAGTGCCAGGGTTTCATGTTCTCGCTTAGGAGCTGGTAGACCTCCTCCGCATCTATCCTAGCATACTGGAACGCCTCTGGTATAGCCTCTGCAAGCTCGCGGGCGTCCAACTGTGGCTTAACCGCGCCAGTCTCATAGTCTATCCTGCTGGCGATCGTACCACCGGTGCCCAGCACGAACACCCTGGCCTTCGGCTGGGGTAGCGGGCCCTCAGCAAGGGGTGCTGGAGCACCAGGGGTCCCGCGGATAGACTCCTCCTCAATCTTCTCCACAGACACTATCCTGTCGAGGGCCACCCCGATATTGTAGCCGTTGTCAAGCTTGACTACAAGGTATGGCTGGTCTGATAGAGTGTAGCGGGGCATTATGACGCCTTCAACTGTTAGGCCGTCGTCTCTGCGTATTCTAACCCTAACTCCTGGGGCTAGCCCCCTCTCCTCTAGGAATCTTTCGACCCTCCCCAAAAGCCTGGCACCGGATGTAGGCGTTGAGGGTGGGGGTTAAAGCGGTGGGACCCTGCCAGGTGCTAGCGTCTCCTCCCGCCTGGGACGGCAGCCTGAGCCTCCTGTAGTCTTCTCAGGTACTTCTGCCTGTTCCTAATCCTGGGCGGCAGCCCCTTCCTGGGCTTAGCGGGTATCTTGGGGGTCTGCTTTCTAACCTTGCCCGCCTTGGTCATTGACCCGTGGGTTGGCATGCTTCGTCCACCACCCTCCCGAGATGTGTGGGCGGGGGCTTTAAGGGCTTCCACGGGGCTCCTGGTGCTGGCTGGCTATGCTTTATTATCCGTGTATTGCTCGCTTCATTGCCGGAGACGAGGTGCCAGCAGGGTTGAAGATATACCTGGTAGATACCGTGAT
>CAYRZG010000084.1:0-6886 GCA_964428695.1 uncultured Desulfurococcales archaeon | reverse complement strand
TGATAGGTTGCGGATCCACGCAGCCTTTTCTGCCGGGTCAAGGCTCCACCTAACCCTCTCCAACGGTATTCCAACTTCTTGTGCAACCTGTTCAACGGGGCCCTTCTCATCACCCGATAGTATGTATGCTTCGAATCCGAGGTTCTCCAACTCTTTAACAACTAGTCTAGCCTCGGGTCTTGGAGGGTCTGTTATGTCTAGCTCCGCAGTTAGCCTGCCGTCAACTATCACGTATATTCTCGTCTTACCACGCGACTCTTCAGGCGGCCTCTCAATATTGTAGGCTTCCAGCATCCTCCAGCCTCCAACCGCAACATCGTGGTTGGAAACCCGCCCAATAATGCCGTGGCCTGGGACTTCTTCAGCCATCTCTGGCGGTGGAGGGTCCCGGCCTCTCAACTCCCTGTAATACTCTACAACAGCCCTTGCCAGCGGGTGGGCGCTTGCTGTCTCGAGGCTAGCCGCCAACTCTAGCGAGTCCACGCTACTGTCATACTCCCTGTATTCTACTACTCTAGGCTTTCCAATTGTTAGTGTCCCAGTCTTGTCAAATGCGACAATACGGGCTCTCGCAATAGAGTCCAAGGCGTCGGGAGATCTAAGTATAACACCGAGGCGGTGTGCCATTGCAGTCGCTGCAGCCATGGCTGCTGGTATCGCAATGCCGAATGCGCAAGGACAGGATACTACAAGAACGGCTAAACTGTAGCGTAAAGCCTCAGCTATAGTAGCTCCGGCGATGAGGGTGTGATATGCTAGAGTAGCCGCAGACACGGCTAGGACTACTGGCGTGAATATAGAGGCGACCCTGTCTGCAATCCGCTGTATCCTAGGCTTGTAGAGACTAGCCTGCCTCGAAGCGTATAGTATTCTCTCCACAAGCCGGAACCTACCTGTTCGGAGAGCTGTTACCTGTAACGTCCCTTGTACAACAAGGCTTCCCGCTAATACTATGTCTCCCTCTACTCTCCTAACCGGCTCAGATTCTCCGGTTAGAACACTCTCATCGACTAGAGCCTCACCGCTTGCAACTCGACCGTCAACTGGAACCCTCTCACCAGCAGCTACAATAACAGTCTCACCAGCCCTCACATCTTCGGCTGACACCTCCTCAACCCTACCATTCCTAAGGACTCTAGCCTTCCCTGGCAGTATCTTCCGAGCCTCCTCCAAGATTGACTCAGCTCGAGCCCTAAGCCTATCCTCAACGTACCTGCCAGCTAGCACGAAGAATGTTATGAACACGGCTGCATCCCAGAATGGTGGCCCTCCAACAATTTCAGAATACAGGCTCGCACCTGCAGCCCCCATAACTCCAAGTGTTAGCAGAGTATCCATTGTAGTATAACCCCGGACGGCGGCTCTTAGGGCCGGCACTATGAAGGATGGGAGAGCAGCCGCAACCGCCAAGATTCCTGCTAGAGCCTCTCCAGCATAGAATCCTGCCATTTTAGATCCAAGGAATACTAGCAAGCTCGCCGAGGCTAATGCTAGGCTAGTCTTCCCCCTAGCTTGGCTCCGTTTTGCATCCTCACTAGACTCTACTTTGAGACCCAGACTCTCCAGGCCTTCCCTAAGTTTCTCTACACTGAGTTTTTCTGGATCATAGTCTATTCTTAGAAGGCCCGTTGACTGATTATACGATGCATCTACTATACCTTTTATCTTTTTTAGTCTCTCTTCTACAATGCTAGGCTCTAACCCACTTTGAACCTGGAAGTATGTGGTTTCAACATACATGTCGTAGCCCAGCCTGCGGATTGCTTGTAGAAGCCGGGCTCTATCAACTTCCTCTGATAGTGTTATTTTTAACATGCCTGTTGCTGGGTCTACGATTGCCTCTTCCACTCCTGGTATCTTCGATAGCTCGTCTTCAAGCACCCGCTTGCATGATACGCAGTGTACTCCAACAAGCCTGTACTCCTCTGTGATTCTCTTTTGCTCTTCCCTAGAGATCCTCATACCTGCCAATACTCGGCTCCCAATGTATATGTTTAGACAGTACATATAGTCCCTGGGTACATACGGGCCCCGTCGGAGCTTTGGCCCCACATCACTTATTCAGCCCGGTCCACCCCGGCTATGCTGGGGTGGAGACGCCATCATCCGGGGCCGCGTGGTGTAGGCTGTGCCGGCGGGTAATAAGAGGCGGGCGAAAACACAGTATCTGGGAAGACACCTTATGATAAAGGGTGTCTGGGCCGACAAGCTGCTCTCGGGAGAGAAGACTACCACGATAAGACTGGGCATTGTAAGGCCCAGGTACGACGAGGTCATAATACATGGCCATGGCAGGCCGCTTGCCAAGGCTAGAATAACCAGGGTTACGGTGAAGAAGGTTGCCGAGCTTACAGACGAGGATGCTAGGAGGGACGGGTTCCCACGCAGGGAGGACTTGCTCGACGCGTTGAGAAGGGTTTACGGGGAGTTCTCCCCGGATGATCCCGTGACTATTATAGAGTTGCAGGTGACGAAGAGGCTCGACGAGTTGGACTCGGAGGACCCCTACATGGGCTTGGAGCCCGCCGATATTGCCAGGCTTGCCCTCCGCTACCTCCGCGGCGACCTCAGCGACGAGGAGGTTAGGGTGCTAGAGGATCTCACGAGAACCAATAGTATTAGGGAGACTGCGATACGCCTCTACGGCGGGATACATAGGAGGTGGAGGGTTAGAAGGGCTCTTAGGAAGGCCCTCCGACTCCTCCTGGCCAGAGGGCTAATAGGAGCCTCCACCCCCAAAAACCCGGAGAAGAGAACCAAGAGTAGTAGGGGGCCGCGGCCCCGGGGATGAGTCTTGCGGATCGAACACAGCGAGCTGGGGCTATGCCCGAAGTGCGATGCTCCAGTCGCGGAATACCATTACACGCTTGAGGGGCCCCTCAACGGAGGCACTGTGAGTGTGACCGTTTCCATCAGGTGCCCAGTCTGCGGCTATAGTAGCGAGAAGAAGATACTCTTCCCGGTGAAAGCCCTCTACCTTATACGCTACATGCTAGCCCCGCCATTGAGGCCTAAGGTTGAGAAGCTCTACATCATAGCGGCGGGTGAGGCCGGTAAGGAATAAGACTCTCCGTCAAGATAGGCGGGCTGGGTGCTGGTTGTGACTAAGTGGAAGCTACAGTGTACGGAGTGCGGGCGGGTATGGATCTTCAAAGGCTCCTTCGACCTAGAGAGCATGGGTAGGATATACCACTACTGCCCATACTGTAAGAGGAACACGTTCCACATAGTACTAGGGAGGGTTGACGATCCTAACGATTCCGGGGCCGACGGGGTGGAGGAGGCCTCGAACCTCCTCGAGGAGGCTCGGGAGGCTTAGCGTCTCCTGGCTTCCCGGCTGCCATCTCCTCCTAACAGTGACTGTGCCGGTGGCGGCCTCCCTCCTGCCGACCGCAGCCACTATTGGCGTCCAGAGCTTGCCCGCCGCTCTAATTCTGGGCCCTAGGCTCTTGGTTGACAGGTCTACGATGACGTTTGCCCCGGTTCTTGCCAGCTCTGCCGCTACCATTCTAGCATACTCTACGGCGTCGGGGGTTGGGACCAGGTAGACTGTTACCGGGTGCATCCATGCTGGGAGCCTGGGGACCCAGTCTTCGCTCTCAGCCCTCCTAGCCTGGGAGTCCACGGCCGCCAGAGCTAGCGTGTGCGCCGGGCCCAGAGCTAGCATGTCTCGGGCCTCGACCGCTAGTGGGAGGGCGTCTCCCCCGCTGGTCTCATAGTATAGTAGTCGGCCCTCCAACCCCGCGTCGATGCACCCCTCGCCTCTGCAGAGCCTCGCCTCGCCAAGCCAGCGGCTGATCCCGGGAGACAGTTCTTCCAGGGCCTCTATCGGGTCGAGTCCCTTAACCACCATTATCCTCCAGGGGGGTGTGGGGTCGAGGGTCCAGCCGGCACCGTTGGATATGGCCTTCTTGTAGAGTCTAACAATGTCAGCCCTCCTGGCGGGCTCCTCGGAGGCGACCCGGCCCTGCCAGTCGAGGCCAGCCCTCCTATACGCCCAGGCCTCCAGCCTCTCATAGACTAAGCTGGCCATCCAGGATGGTTTGGAAGCGTCGAGCCCTAGGAGACTCGCCTTCTCGGCTCCGAGCTTTGAGAGTCTAGGCCTCCACGCCTCAATCCTTGGCTTCTCGAGGGCGTCGAGGCTCCTCGGACCCTCGGGGGAGTAGTACACCGGTTCCCCGGCGGGTATCGTTCTCGACAGCTCTGCCAGGGGGTGGCCGTAGACTCTTATCTCGAACCTCTTATACCATCCGAAGGGGGCCCTGTGGAGCCTCCCCTCCCACTTCTCCCGGATCTCCCTTTCGAGGGCCACTAGTATCTTGTGTGCTCTTCTAGGCCGCTCGAGCCTACTCGACAGGTGGGCGTATGGGTAGACTACAATAGCCTCGGCCTTAACCGTCTCGGAGGCATACGATACTATAGTCGAGGCCGCCGCCCTCACGGTCATCTCGTCGTCTCCAGACTCCACGGACACGTATGCTACGACAGCGTTCTCCTCGCTGTGGGACCCGGGAGGGTCTGGGGGATTCCTCACCGCGGGCTTCACGGTCTCATACCATATTCGCTCGGCGTGGAGTAGGAGTATCCTCAACCGTTCCACCGGGGTGGGTATTGGGGCTTCCGGGTTTAATCCTCGCCTGCCATACGGTGTTACACCGGGGTCCCCCGTAATACTTCCGGCTGGGTGGGGGACCGTGTACTAGGGGTCGCCGAAAGTATATTACCCGTGTATACGGGTTGCGTTAGAGGGGGATTGAAAGGGCATGTCCAGAGCTAAGGAGATCCGGGATATAACAGACCTCCCTGGGGTAGGCCCGAACACGGCCCAGAAGCTGATAGAGAACGGCTACACTAGCCTAGAAGCCATAGCAGTAGCAACACCATACGAGCTGAGCCAGGTCACAGGCATACCCCTCCCGACCGCCCAGAAGATAATACAGGCGGCAAGGGAGGCGCTTGACATACGCTTCAAGACAGCCAAGGAGTTGAAGCTTGAGAGGATGCAGGTTAGGAAGATAACCACGGGGAGCAGGAACCTCGACGAACTACTCGGAGGCGGAATAGAGACTAAGACTGTCACAGAGTTCTTCGGCGAGTACGGTTCGGGAAAGACGCAGATATGCCACCAGCTCGCCGTCAACGTGCAGCTCCCCGAGGAGCAGGGAGGCCTCAACGCTAAGGCAGTCTACATTGACACTGAGGGCACCTTCCGATGGGAGAGGATAGAGCAGATGGCCAGAGGCCTAGGCCTAGACCCCGACGAAGTAATGGAGAACATATACTGGATAAGGGCTATAAACAGCCACCACCAGATGGCAATAGTAGACCAGCTATTCGACATGCTAAAGAGGGAGAACATTAAACTAGTAGTCGTAGACTCGGTTACAGGACACTTCCGCGCAGAGTTCCCCGGCAGGGAGAACCTGGCGATGAGGCAGCAGCTTCTAAACAGGCACCTCCACCAGCTCTCCAGGCTCGCCGAGATCTACAATGTAGCGGTAGTGATAACCAACCAGGTCATGGCGAGGCCAGACGTGTTCTACGGAGACCCGACCCAGGCGGTCGGAGGCCACGTAATGTACCACGCCCCAGGGATAAGAGTGCAGCTGAAGAAGAGCAGGGGCAACAAGAGGATAGCGAGAGTAGTAGACGCACCACACCTGCCCGAGGGCGAGGCGGTCTTCGTGATAACCGAGTGGGGTATTAGGGACCCCGAGTAGCGCAGGCCCTCAAACATTCTTCAACACTGCCACACGGGGACCCCCAACACCTGCCCCCCTCGGGGCCCAGCTCCAAAGGGCACTCTACCCGATCAACCCTTATCCGGGACCCCATCCACTCTCCCACCACGCTCCTCCTACTACAGCATTCCACGACGATCCGTGGGACCATGTGGCGGAGGCCGCTCAACACGTCTTCAGCCCTAACCCTTTCAACGTAGACTCGGGGCCTCTCAGGGAATCCGCAGAGCCGGCACCTGAGCCCCCGGCATAATAGTAGCCAGTACCCCCACCTGCCCTCCACTGGTTCTAGTCGCCTGGCTAGGCGTGAGGGGTACCTGGACTCGGCGGGCAGGTCTATCCTGTGTATCCTGTCTATCCCCAGCTTTCCCAGCGCGTCTTCCAGCCAAGTCACCTTGCCCCACCCAGTAGGTTCCATATTGGAGTGTCGCCGACTATGATGGTTACGAGAAGCCCCACGGCTATCAGGAAGACGGTTGGAAATAGTGGGGTCGCATACACTTCCCTGTCCCAGGCGTCGGCCCTTGCGACTAGCTCGTGGGCGTCTAGGAGTGCCTCTCCAAGGTCCCTGGGTTGTATCCAGTCTATCCTGGCAGCCTCTTCCCCCTTCAGTAGAGCCCTACCCCTAACCACACACTTCAACCCGCAGACGGTGTAGAGCTTCCACGCATAGTATGCGGCCGTGAATGGCACCGAGTACACTATCGCCACGTAGAGCGTGGGGAGGAGGGACCCGGGCAACACCGGGAGTCCGACCGCGACCAGCAGGACTGCTCCAACGTCAGCACCACCCACATAGCCCAAAACATACATTGCAGCCATTAGGACGACTACCACCATATTGAGAACGTATGGTGTCCACCATGGGACCCCTTCAAACCCGTAATTGTAGGCCAGGTAGCCGCCTAGCGGTATGGCTGGAGGGAGGGCTACAAGCCAGAGTTCAGGGTCAATCTCCCTGTATACCAGGTCGAGTAGGCCCGCTGCAACCAGTACTAGCGTGGTGTATGCTACAGCAGCCTGCGCCGGGTCCACTAGGCCTCAAGCCTCCGTAGCACGCTCTCCACAAGCTCCTCCGGCCTTCGGTCGGGCTTATCAGCTCTGTCATCCACCATTACAACCGTAACAATCCTGTTAACACCCAT
>CAYRZG010000083.1:0-6905 GCA_964428695.1 uncultured Desulfurococcales archaeon | reverse complement strand
GGGGTTACTTTTTGGCGAAGGCTGCTGCGGCTACTATTAGGGCTATGATTGCTAGGCCTATGCCTGCGTATGCTGCTCCTCCGGGTCCCTTCTGTGCTGCCTCCTCCGCTTTCTTGTAGGCTTCGTCTGCCTTCTGGCTTACCTGTGTGAGGTTCTGGCTGAGCTGGTCTACCTTCTTGGAGAGGTCGCTTAGTGTCTGCTGGAGTTGTGTTACCTTGCCAGCGTTGTCCTCGGCCTTAGCGTATGCTTCTTCGGCCTTGTTGTAGGCCTCCATTAGCTTCTGGCAGCTGAGTAGGTCTCCCATGTAGCCGGTGCCCCAGTAGATGAGGTTCCTGAAGAGTATTGGGCCCTGCATTATGACGCCGTGGTACTCCCAGGTTACTCCGGCCTGGTAGCCTCCGTAGGGGGTCTCGCCGCTCGCTATGATCCTCTTCGGGACTCCGTCTTCTCCCGTCTTGTCCTCTACTAGGAGTAGCGGGTATACGCCGTACTCTCCGATGTTAGTGTAGAATACTGGGTCCATTCCTCCACTCTCTGCGCTCTGGTGCTGGACTATCTTACCCTTGTCGGTCGTGGTTACTACCACGTAGACTCCCGGCACCTTAGTCTCGACAGGGTTGACTGGGTTGCCGTTCTCGTCTAGAGCGTATAGCGGGCCGGGGCCGTGGAACAGCATCTTCTCGGCGCCGCATGCTAGCACTGCAACCTCGGGGTCGGGGTTGACTATGCCTACAACCCTGTATGTCTTGCCCGCATAGCTCTGCTCGTCCTCTACGCTTACGTAGTCGGCTCTAATCTTGCTGCCGAGTGCTTCTAGCACCTGGTTCTTTGTTAGCTGGGCGGTCTCACTTCCCTGTGCCGGGTAGTCGCTGTCTCCGGCAACCCAGATTAGCCTCGGGGCGCCCTCAGCGTTGAACCAGTCTACTATAGCCTGTACCTCCTCTGGGGCTAGGGGCTGGGTGACCTGGCCTATTATGACCACGTCGACTCCTGCCAGGTTGTCGGGCGTGAAGCCTCCAACCCGGATCTCCGACGCTTTAGCAACGATGTTCTTTGGTAGGCTTGCAACATAGTCCTCGGAGGGCACTAGCAGTATCCACTCCGCCTCGGGTATCATGTCCATCATGACGTCTAGGCCGCCAGCCGGCTGCCCGTGGGCCAGGTCTACGAGGATCACTATGCCTGGAGCCCTGGCGGCGTTGACAACGGGGACAGCAGAGGCGGCGGCCACTAGGAGTGCCAGGAGTAGGGCTACTCGCCTCACACGATTCACCTGGTTAGACCCCCGGCCGGTATACGGGGTTAAAAGCAGGCGGGCCTGGTCGAACCTTGTGAACTATAGGGCGCCTGGTAACCCCGGCTAAAGGCATGGTAACACCAGTGTATTATTTCCAGGAGGGGCTAGAGGGGAGGGTTCCCCGTATAAACCCCGGGGAATGCCACACGCTAGCAGGGTGCAGTACATGGACACGAAGACTCTTGTAGGCATCCTGGTTGTTGTCGTTGTAATCCTGGCGGCTATCGCCATAGGCATGCGTGGTGGAGGCGCCCCCGAGACTACGACTACGCAAACACCATCAGCCACAACAACTACAGGAGCACCAGCTACTACCACTACAACACAGGCGGGAGGAGGGACAAGCCAGACCACGACAACATCGCAGGCAGGAGGAGAGCAGGGAGGGATAGTTCTTAGAGTAATTACTAGGCATCCTGGAGACATCCAGTTGAAGACTAAGGACCTCTTCCTAAAGAGCGACGTCGCCAAGAAATACCATATAGTTGATATTATATTCCTGTCACAGGATCCCGCGGCGTGGATTCCCACGATCAAGGCGTCCAACGGCACTGATAAGGCTATAGACGTGGCTTGGGGAGGCGGCCCCACCCTCTTCGACGAGCTCTACCTGGCAGGGCTCCTGGCGCCCCTGGAGGGTGAGGGGTTGGAGGATGCTATCAGCCAGATTCCCGACGTGTATGCTGGGAGCCCCCTGAAGAGGGTTGGAGATGACGGTAAGATATACTGGGTCGCCGCCAGCATTGCAAGCTTCGGCTTCACAGTCAACCATGACGTCCTCCAGCTCTACGGCCTCCCAGTACCCAAGAGCTGGAAGGACCTCGGGAGCCCAACATTCGGCCTTCCACTAATAACCGCAGGCCAGCCCGCCGTGGGCATTGCAACCCCGGTAGCGTCCACCAGCAACACTAGGATGTACGAGATTATACTGGAGAGGTACGGCTGGGATGAGGGATGGAAGGTTCTAACAACTATGGCTGCCAACTCGATAATCTACTCTGGAAGTGGAGACGTGAGGGACGCAGTCATAAGGGGTGACATAGCGGTAGGCATAACAATAGACTTCTACGGCTACACCGCCATGAGGCTCAACCCTGCCTGCGAGTATATACTGCCGCAGGGCGAGTCGATAGTCAACGGGGACCCGATAGCACTCCTCAAGACAAGCAGGCACCCGGAGGCGGCTAAGGCCTTCATACGCTGGGTCCTAACAGAGGGCCAGAAGGTATGGCTGGACCCGGAGATTAACAGGATACCCTCGAACCCGAACATATTCAATACTCCGGAGGGCCAGCAGAGGCAGGACCTCAAGAAGATATACGATGAGCTGGCGAGCGCGCAGGTGTTCCAGTTCAACGACACCCTAGCCTTAGAGTTCGAGACCGCCATGAGGTTCTACTTCGACGCCGTGCTAGTCAAGAACCACGACCTGCTACAGCAGGCTTGGAGCCTCATACTCCAGAAGTACTTCAACGGCGAAATAGACAATGCAACCCTACAACACTATATTGACATGCTAGGCTCCCCGCTAACCTACACCGACCCGGTCACGGGCGAGAAGGTAACCTTCACCCTCGACGACGCGATAAGGGTCACTAAGGCCATACGCGAGAACAGGCAGCTGATAAGCGAGTATGAGGTAGCCTGGAGCCAGGCGGCCAGCCAAAGGTATCAGGAGATTATTAACGAGCTGGGAGGATAATGGGAGCCTCCCAACCCATAATATCCCCGTCCTCCGGCCTCTTTTCTCCGGGCACGCCGCATGGGGTCTAGCAATAGCAGGAGCCCTGTGGAAAGGCTGAAGCTCCTCCTAGCAAGATATGGCGTCGACCGCACGATACTAGCCCTCATGATAATCCCCCTGGCGATATTCACCGTGTTCCTAATACTCCCGCTGCTCGCCGTGATAGTGGAGCCGCTCTCGGGCCCCTACAAGTTCTGGGACCTCTTCCGGGACCCTGCCATGACCAGGCTTCATAGCAGCGTATCCCCCGTGTTCGTCGGCAGGCTCCCCGACGGGACTACAATAGTGAACATTAGAGGGTTCAACTTTGGGGTTATAGTGAACACTCTCGTCATAGCCTCCACGGTCACAGTGCTCACGACACTCATAGGCATAGCCGCGGCACTCGTATTCTCACGCTACGACTTCCCCGGGAAGACGATACTGAGGATCCTAGCGGTCGTGCCAATGCTGTTTACCCCGTTCATAAACGCCTTCGTTATAAACAAGTTCTTCAACCTGACAGGGGTGGTCAACTATTTCATCCACGATGTTCTAGGCTTGAACCTTAGGGTTACAGTCTCGGGAATGGCTGGCGTCATACTCGCTCAGACTATGATGTTCTGGCCCCTAGCTTACCTAAACGTTTTCGCCAGCATGGCGCAGGTCGACCCGAGCCTGGAGGAGCAGGCCGAGAACCTCGGGGCTAGAGGCTTCCTCCTGTTCCGTAAGGTTACTCTCCCTCTAAGCCTCCCCGGAATAGCTGCGGGGGCGGCGATAGTCTTCATATTCAGCATGGAGGACCTGGCCGCCCCCTTCGCTTTCAGGTTCCACGACGTGATTAGCGTGCAGGTGTTCTTCAACATTAAGAAGGCTATCGGCGGCACCATAGTCCCGGAGACTGCCGCCCTCGCACTACTCCTCCTAATAATGGCTCTCACCGTATTCATAGCCATCCGCAGGTATGTCACGCTGAGACAGTATGCGATGGTGCAGAAGGGTGGAAGGTGGAACCCGAGGGTTAGGAGGCTGGGCTGGAAGGGCCTGCTGGCAGTATACCTTCTTCTCGTCCCCTGGATAGTCTTCAGCGCACTCCCACAGATAGGCGTTTTCGTCTACGCCTTCGCCGAGAGGTGGACCGGCCCCCTACCGGAAGGGTTCACGCTCGACCACTTCCGCACAGCGCTGGTGGAGAGCGGGGAGGTTTCAAGGATAGTCCTGAGAGCCTTCAGGAACAGCGTCACATATGCAACGATGGCATTGTTCGGAATCATAGTAATAGCTGTGTCGAGCGCATACGTGGTTGCAAGAACCCGGCTCCCAGGCGTGTCCCTCCTAGACGCGCTAGCCACGAGCCCGATAGCGATACCAGGGCTCGCCATCGCCACGGGCTACCTGCTATTCTTCTCCACGGGGCCGTTCAGGGATAAGAATAGCATACTCTACTACCTCAACCCGCTAGGCTTCGGCCCGGCGCTACTCTTCATCATAGCATACATGGTTAGGAGGAGCCCCTTCGCCACAAGAGCAGTTTTCGCAGGCCTACAACAGACACACGTGAGCCTCGAAGAGTCCGCGATGAACCTTGGCGCCTCGAGGCTCACCGTGCTGAGGAGGATAGTAATGCCACTCATAGGCCTAAACCTGCTCTCCGGCATACTGATAAGCTTCGTATACAGCCTAGCCGAGGTTTCGGTATCGGTTAGCCTGGGCGGGATAGACCCCAACCAGCAGCCTATAACCTTCGTGATGTACGACTTCCTCTACGGAACCGGTACTGCGGCGGGCCCCCACGTGGTGGCCGTGATGGCCCTCCTCATAATAATAGTCCAGCTCACGGTCATCACGGTCACCAACATAATTATGAAGCAGAGGTATGCTATCATAGGGGTGTAGGGGTGTGGCGAGGATAAGGCTTGTAGACGTGGTTAAACGCTTCGGGAAGTTCACCGCAGTAGACCATGTTAACCTGGACATACCCGAGGGGACCATATTCACACTGCTAGGCCCCAGCGGCTGCGGGAAGACCACTACTCTAAGGCTCATAGCGGGCTTCGAGCTCCCAGACGAGGGGAGGATATACTTCGACGACGAGGACGTGACGTTCAAGAAGCCCTACGAGAGGAACACGGCAATGGTATTCCAGAACTACGCCCTCTGGCCCCACATGAAGGTATACGACAACATAGCATTCGGCCTCAAGATTAGGAAGCTGCCCAAGGAGGAGATAGACAGGAGGGTGAAATGGGCCCTTGAACTGGTGGGCCTCCAGGGGCTGGAGGACAGGTACCCCTCGCAGCTCAGCGGGGGCCAGCAGCAGAGGGTTGCACTAGCAAGGGCCCTCGTGGTTGAGCCGAGGGTGCTCCTGCTGGACGAGCCCCTCTCAAACCTGGACGCCAAGCTGAGGGTTAAGATGAGGGAAGAGATTAGGAGCCTTCAAAGGAAGCTGGGGATCACCACAGTTTACGTCACCCACGACCAGGAGGAGGCCATGGTGCTCAGCGATAAGATCGCGGTCATGAACCGTGGAAGAGTATTGCAGGTGGGGACACCAAAGGAGGTCTACAACAACCCGGCAAACCTGTTCGTAGCCACATTCATAGGCAGGAGCACAGCCCTAACCGGGAGAGTCGCCAAGCTTGATGGGAGACACGTAGTCCTAGACGCTGGTAGGGGTGTGAGGCTCCGCGGCAGGCTCGCCCCCTCCAAGAATCTAAGGGTCGGCGACAAAGCGATCGCAATCATGAGGCCCGAGGACTTCGAAGACGCAGGCGGCCCCGGGTATAATATGCGGGCGGGCACGGTGGAGATGGTAATGTGCCTAGGCAGCCACGTTCAGCTGAGGCTAAGGCTCCCCAACGGGCAGGTTATCAAGCCCTACATCGACCCAGACATGCCCGTGTCGGAGGGATCCGACATAACAGTTTACATACACGAGGACAAGGTTATAGTATACCCGATAGACGAGTGGGAGGACGAGGAATTCTAACGTTCAAACCACCCCTCCTAAATACCCCTCTCCCCCAGGCCCTTCTCACGCGGGGAACCTGGAGTGCGCGGCCCCCACACCCTAGCCCTACTGGCCCTGGCTATTGTGGCAGTATCCCTCCTCGCCCCCATAGGAGCCCAGGCATACATTGCCCCGCCAAAGTTCGGCGACGCTAGGATAGTCGACCCAGAGTATAGCCGTCCAGTCTTCGTTGACGCCGGTGGAACGCTCAACGTCACCATGGTCTGCGCCACGCAGTGCGAGGGACCCTACACCGTTGAGCTGATAAAATTCAACACTACGATAACCGCGGTAGCCCAGGCAGTCGACCTTGGAAACGGTACTGTTATACTACACGTCCCAATACCCGCCGAGGCCCAAGACGGCCTCTACGACATAGTAGTCTATGCTAACAATACCAAGCTCACATGGATGCCTAGAGCCGTGGTAGTCAAGCACGGACCTCTGAACGTGCTAACAATAATGCACATGACAGACATACACCTTGGCGCTAGCGACAAGGGTATACCAAACACATTGAAGAACACTAGGTACATAATGCTATCGGACCTCGTCGAGAGGCTGTACGGCGTAAATGTTGCAATAATAACCGGCGACATAGCAGACGTTGGAACAGACATTCCAAGCCTCAAGGCGATATGGGAGCAGTACAACCAGTTCCGCCTACCCACGTTCATGATCCCAGGCAACCACGACTGGGCGCAGGTGCCCAACCTTGACGCATTCCTAAACAACTACTACGGCAGGTACGTGAACAGCAAACAGTACTGGTACAGGGTGATAGACGGCTTCATACTCATAGGCCTAGACTCGCTCGGAGACGGCTACCTTCCCAAGTATGAGCTCGACTTCCTAAACGAGACGCTCAACAAGTA
>CAYRZG010000082.1:0-6969 GCA_964428695.1 uncultured Desulfurococcales archaeon | reverse complement strand
GTTACTCCTTGGAGATGCAGATCTCGATGCTGCTGACGCGCCTGGTCCTCGGCTGGCCCGTCTGCGGGTCGGTGGTCTCTAGCTCGTGGCTGCTTATCTCACAGGCCTCGACCTTGACGTTCTTGGCGAACCTGTTCCTCACTATCTCGACAGCGTCTACGGCCTTGTTGATGTTCCTGCCCCTGGCCTTGACTACTACCTTGTTGACGCCCTGCTCCATGAGGGTGGTTAGGATGGCTAGCACATAGTTCATGACGGGCTTCTTACCGATCCTGACCTCGGGTGCTCCCTCGCAGACCATTCCTGCTCACCTTTGCGCCGTCCTGGCTCTTTGCTTGGCTGTGTGTCCACCGGAGCACCTCCAGTATTTAAGGATTCCCCCACGGACCCCCGGAGATCCTGGTGCCGCCCGTTGAGGGGCATGATCGTGGTCGAGCACATGGAGGAAGAGCCTACCAGGTGGCTAGTCGCAGAATACATTGAGGCGAGGGATGCGGCGCTGGACGCTGGCCTTGGCTTCCTGGTAGCAGGTGTTAGGGACCCCAGGCTGCAGTCGATACTCTCGCGTGAGGGTGTCGACTGGTCCTGGGAGCACTCCTGGGAGCTGTGCGACAAGCCGGGGACGATAGTATTGGACATGTGGGCCGAGAGAGACCTCCAGCCATGGGAGGCTGAAGCCGCCGACTGTATAGTGGTTGGCGGCATAATGGGGGACCATCCGCCTCGCGGGCGTGGGAGGCTGTTGTCATGGATGTTCGACTGGAGTAGCGTTAGGAGGCTCGGCCCCTGGCAGATGAGTATACACACGGCGGTGTGGGCGGCGATAATGGTTGCCCGCGGCGTTAGGGTGGAGGATCTACCTCTCGCGGTTGGCGCGGAGATAGAGGTGGAGGCGGGGTTTGGCACTGTTAGGGTGGAGCTTCCATTCGCATACCCTAAGGGTCCCGACGGGCGCCCCGTTGTGCCGGAGAGGATTAGGAAGATACTAGCCCGGGGTGTCGTGTATGATGAGGAGGTCCTCCTGGGCTAGACCTCCTCTATACCCTCCGGCTGGGCCTGGGGGCTTGTAATGTCGGCGGCCAGCTGCTCGAATAGAACGTCTATCTCCTCGATGACGCTAGGGACTATGAGGTATATCTTCTTCTCTATGAAGGCCTCGTCTCCAATAGAGATATTGTCGAAGCTTATGGTGTAGAGTGGGACTGTTATAACAGCCTGTGTTCCCTCCTCCGTCTTCTCACGCCTAAGGTTAAACTCTCGGAACACGTCGAAATTCTTAGGATTGACGAGCTCGGGGGGTATCTCGACGTCCCTCTGGTCCCTCAACACTACAAAGTCGCTGGTCTCCGGGTCCCACTCCTCGAGGGCCTTAGCAGCCACCTTCTTAGCGACCTCCGCCAGGTCACCCTCAACATACTCTTTCTCAACGATTCTGCCCTCCTCGGCCCTTATGACTAGTATCCTCACGCCAGGCCACACCTCCGCCAGGTCGTCTCGCCGCAAATATGCCGGGCTATTAACCGCTTGCAGGCTACAAGCTTCGAGGTGCCTGTATAGTGGCAAGGGGTAAGGGTCCCGACGCCTGGCCCGTGCGTGCGCAGATATACTGGTGCCCCACCCTAAACGTGCCCCTAGCCGGCAGAGACTGCCCCAACGGTGAGAAGGCTGAGAGGCTAAACCTAACAGACCCTGGAGACGCCAGGCCAGCCTTCGACCACGACATTGAGAGCCTGCGGAAGGGCTACGAGCGCGACACCGGGTCTAACTCGGGGTTCGAGGAGCTTAGAGGCTCGAGCGTGATACTCTTCAACAAGGTCCCCTTCATGGACCTCATGTACGAGGTCGTGAGCGACGGCCGGGTCATAGGGAGGCTATACTGGGAGCCCCTCGAGGGCACCTGGAGGTTCCGGTTCAGCCAGCCAGGCCTAGACAGGGTATGGCATAGGGAGCCGCTACCCAAGCTAAGGATTGAAGGCGGCCTCAGGACCCTGAGGAAGAGGAGGATATACCCGAACAACCTAAACCTGCCCCCAGGGACCCAGGTAGCCCTGGTAGACGACAACGGAGAGCCGATAGGCATAGGCTACGTCCACAGCGACGGGGATAGGATTAAGGCCCACACCATATTCTGGAAGAGGAGGGAGCCAAGGCTAGGAACAAGGCCAAGCACCTGGAGCGACACTATAAAGGCAAACGACTACTACATCTACTACTACTCCGCCAGGGCGGTCAAATTCATACACGTCATGAACGAGAAGGTGGGCAAGCCCGTAATAGTATCCTATAGCGGCGGGAAAGACAGCCTAGCAGCCCTACACCTAACACTAGAAGCTGGGATAAAGCCCTACGTACTCTTCAACAATACTGGCATTGAGCTTCCAGAAACAGTGGAGAGCGTCAAAAGGATAGTAGACAAGTACGGCCTAGAACTCCTAGTCGCCGACGCCGGCGACGCCTTCTGGAGGGCTGTCGAGAGGGTTGGCCCGCCAGGCAAGGACTACAGATGGTGCTGTAAGGTGACAAAGCTGGCACCACTCTCAAGGCTACTCCAGGAGAAGTTCCCCGACGGCGCCCTGAACGTTGTGGGCCAGAGGGCCTACGAGAGCCTAGACAGGGCTAGGAGTCCGAGAGTGTGGAGGAACAGGTGGCTCCCACAGATACTCAACATAAGCCCCATACAGGAGTGGACTCAGCTCATGGTATGGCTCTACATCTGGGACCGCAAGCTCCCCTACAACCCGCTCTACGAGAAGGGGTTCGACAGGATAGGCTGCTTCATGTGCCCCGCCGCGTTCATGGCCGAATACAAGCATGTCCAGGAGACCCACCCGGAGCTTTGGGAGAGGTGGGAGAGAGTACTCTGGAAATGGGCCAAGAGGCTAGGCCTCGAGGGCGAAGAGGCCGAAGCCTACGTTAAGAAGGGCCTGTGGAGGTGGCTGACCCCGGCAGTGCAGAAGCAGAGGCTAGCCCAGAGGGTGGGCGTGAGGCTAAGGGACTGGAGACAGGTCTACAAGCGCTGGATCGAGCCTAGCCTAGAGGTGTTCCACTACAACAGCGGCGGGGGCGAGGCAGAGTTCTCCAGCCCAGGCTACCCGGTCCAGGCCCTCCTAGACCAGTATACAGTGCTAGGCCCATACAGGGTGAGAGAGGCGGGCGAGGACAGGCTAGTACTAGAGGGTCCCGGAGGAGTTAGGGTCACCATAGAGCCGACCAGGTTCAGTGTGGAGGGTAAGGGTGGAGTATTCGCCAGGGAAACCCTGTTCGACGCTGCGAAGCTAGCATACAGGTGGGTGAACTGCGCCGGCTGCAAGAGCTGCGAGGCAAGCTGTCCGACGGGGGCCATTAAAGTCTACAATGAGCGGGGCAGGTTCATACCAAGGGTAGACCCTGCAAAGTGCATACACTGTAAGCTATGCCTAGACAACTGCCCGCTAGCCGACGTGACAATAGAGCGCGTCTACCCGGCTCTGGCGCTCGGGGAGCCGACGGCTTGGAGGAGGCCTGGCAGGAGGACTAAGGAGAGTGTGATAAGAAGGTACCTAACACTCAAAGGCTACAAGATACCCCAGGACAATGCTAAAATGGTGGACGAAGACGTACTAGTAATGCCCCCGGGCCTGACAGGCGAAGAGTAGGGAGGAACACGCCAAAAAACCCGACTCCACCCACCAGTTCTCGGGAGGCGAAATATGCTAGATGAGAAGGCGCTGAGGCTAGCCGAGAAGTTCTGCATAGACGAATACCAGGACTACATCATATACTCGTATCTCCGTGACAGGGAGGGGGACCCCAAGCTCCGGGAGATACTAGACAAGCTGGCAAGGGACGAGAGGAGCCACTACGAGTTCTGGAAGCGGGTCTCGGGCAGGGACTGCGCGGAGAACGTTTCAAAATTTAAGTTGAAAGCAATACATATTATGAGAAGAATGATGGGGCTAACATTCACCCTTAAATGGCTTGAGAGACACGAGGAGGAGGTGATAGAGTCTTACAAGGAGTTCCTTAACAGGCTCGAGGGCGAAGAGAGAAGAGAGCTTGAGAGAATAATCCGGGAAGAGGAAGAACACGAGAACGAACTCCTAGGCTCTATCGATGAGAGGCTTGTAAAGTACATGGGCTTCATAGCACTAGGATTGGCCGACGCCATAGTAGAGGTGACCGGGGTACACGCTGGAGTCCTTGGAGTCACCAGCTCGACGATATACGCTGGCGTCACAGGGTTGATAGTAGGGTTTAGCGCGGCGATATCAATGGCGAGCGCCGCTTACATACAGGCTAAGCATGAGGTCGGCAGGAACCCCCTCTTCTCCGCGGCGATAACCGGACTATCCTATCTCGTAGCGGTGGTGATGCTAGCACTACCCTACTTCCTGCTACACACGATGATAGGAGCTTTCGCCGCCTCAGTCGTAGCCGGTGTAATACTCGTTGCGTTCTTCACGTACTATTCCGCGATCGTATCTGATAGAGAGTTCCTGCGAGAGTTCGTGGAGACCACGGGCCTAATGCTGGCGACGGCCTTCGGGAGCTACCTGTTCGGAGAGGCTCTAGGCCAGTATTTCGGAATTAGAGTGGGAGAGGTGTAGCGCAACATGCCAGTACCCAACGTGGAGGTTATCGCTATCGGCTTCGCCGCCGGCATGATAGGCAGCGTGCTCGGAATAGGGGGAGGCGTTCTAATGACTCCCCTCCTCATAGCACTAGGCTATGATATAACCGTGGCAGTGCCTGCCAGCCTGCTTGCAATAGTTGGGACAAGCGTCGGAGGCCTCTACGTCTACGAGAAGGAGGGCCTCGTAGACTATAGGCTTGGCACCCTCCTACTATCAGCTACAGTCCTGGGCAGCATAATAGGTGTAATGATAGCGGCTCAGGGGTATAAGCAGGTCATGCGCCTAGTACTCGCAGTCACCCTAGTATACACTGGGATAGCAATGCTCCGCAAGTCAGGCGGCGCGCAAAGCCCTCGGGGCGAGGCGGGCGGCGGGCCTAGGAGGCTTGCGGCGGGATGGGCCGCAAGCCTAGTCGCGGGAGCCGTGAGTAGCCTGGCGGGAGTCGGCGGGGGTGTGCTCGTGGTGCCCATAATAAACAGGATCGTCGGAGCACCGATAAAGAGGGCCACCGCTACAAGCAAGATGATGCTAGGCGCCACAGCCGCCACAGGCGCGCTTGGATACCTGCTACTCGACTACATGGAGCCATGCCTAGGCCTACTCCTCCTCGCCGGAACCCTAACAGGAGGCCTTGCCGGAAGCCTTCTCGGCGTAAGAGTGTCCGGCAAGGCTGTCACAATAGCCTTCGCTGTCTTGCTCATAGTTATGGGGCTCCTAGTAATAGTGAGGGGGTAACCGTGGGAAGGCTGACAATCCTAATATCAAGGCTCGCCACATTCATATTGCCAGTCCTGGCCATAATAGCTGTATTGGCAGGCGAAGGTGCCTGCAAGCCTCTCGCAGGCCTAGTAATACTATTACCCTTCGCGGTCTTAGCTATCTCCACGTTAGAGGATAGGGACAGGCTTACCATACTGGCCGCGATAGCAGTCTATGTGGAGATAGCAATCCTAGTATACCTGAAGACCGGGTGAAGGCGGGGTCGAGCCGCAGAGAACTCCACACCCTGGTTCGGCTAGGTGTTGGCTCTTCATCCCCCGCCGTATTAAGGGTTGGGATATATCGGCGTCCAAGGTAAATATATTCTTTGATTAGATTATGCCATTACACACCCATATGCTATCCTTATATTCATGTGTGGAGAGTAAAAAATAAATAGTGTAAACGACAGATATTGACAAGTGAGGGTGAGCCGTAAACGGTAAAGAGAGAGGTGAAGGTCTTGGCAGGTAACGGGTCGGAGAAGGCGGAAATCGAGAGGGCCCTGAAACACCTCTTCCACTGCTTCCGCGTCGCAAACCCCGACGTCTCAAGCAGGATTGTAGTCCTACTACTCGAGAGGCCGGAGGGCGCCACGGTAAGCGACATTAAGGACGCCCTAGACATAAGCTACGCTATGGTATTGAGGATTGTGAGCGAGCTGGAGAGCCTGGGTCTCGTCGAGACCGACAGGCTGAAGCTGAAGAAGGGCAGGGGCAGGGCCAGGAAGCTTGTGAGGCTGAACCTCGAAGGCCTCAAGAGGCTAGCCAGGCAGTGTATCGACCTAGTTAGCGTACTAGAGAGGGTGGAGATGAAGCCGGCTGCCCAGCAGGCCGGGTAAGGCTAGCCCCCCTCCAAAGCTAGAGCCAGTTTTTCCATGACGCCTGCGGGGTCCGGCGCTTTCATCACGGCGCTGGCGACTAGGACTCCCCGGGCACCTAGTTTTACAGCGGCAACAACGTCTTCCGGGCCGCTTATACCGGCCCCGGCAAGTACGGGTATGCTAGGGTCTATGCTCTCGACCGCCTTAACAGCTCCCGTTATGACTTCCGGCTTAGCCTTCGACACCGGTATCCCTGTTCCGATTAGCTCTGGGGGTTCCACTGCTATCGCTGTGGGCCCTAGGTATGCAAGCCCAGCCGCCTCCCCGGGCGTGTCGGCGCATGCTATCACAATCTTCCCCGCCTTCTTGGCGGCCTCGACCACTGCCGCCACGTCCCTGTAGGGTAGCTTGTGCTCGCTATGGTTCACCAGGGTCCCGGCTACGGGGAGCTTCTCCAAGGCTTGCGCTGGGATGTAGCCAGTGTGGGCGCCGTAGCCTATAGGGTCTACATGCTGAAGTATGATACCTTCATGAATCTTCGCAAGCTCCAACGCTAGGGGGGAGGGAGGGGCTAGGAGTATCCTGGCCTTCGACAACCTGGATTCTAGCCTAGCAGCGGCTCTCGCGAGCTCATACGCCACCTCCCCGAATGCCGTGTGGTACGCCTTCATATTAATGATGAGGAGGAGTTCGCCCGTCAAACTCTACACCGGGAAACCGGGGGTAGAATATATGGAAAATAAGGCTTGGCCCACGAGGCTAGTCGTGCAGCTC
>CAYRZG010000081.1:4960-7070 GCA_964428695.1 uncultured Desulfurococcales archaeon | reverse complement strand
CTACTCTTCCCCGCATGGCCTGGTATGCCGAACTCCTCGTCCCACCCGTGCAACCGGTCTGCACCCCTTCACTTGGGCTGGGTTACTATGGCCGTATATGGGTGGGGGTTCACATTATCCCATAGTAGGACCTGGACCTGCGTGTAAGGGTTGACCTCGACTCCAAGGTCGAGGATTATACGGTCCCTCACATTCCAGGGGCCCGTGAACTTGTAGTCTGTACCGTTAACCCTAACCAGTACCGCCTCTATAAGGTAGGGCTTCCAGCAGGGCTTGCCCCTGGGGAGCACGTCTAGCAGGAGGGTCCCGTTGGGGAACACCACGGCCCTCGCCGCGATAATAGTAGGGTCGGGCGACGCCGACACGTTAGCCCGGTAGACAGTGCCCCCAGCCTCAACCTCGACAATATACTGGCCGGGGGCGAGACCCTGGGGGAGCCTAACCTGGTCCGAGCCTGCTGGCACCTCTACCTCCGCCCGGAGGGTCCCGTCTGGAGAATAGATCCTGGCGACACCGCTACACTCGCCCGTCATGTTAACGTAGAGAGTGGAAGACGTGAGACAGACGCTGCTAACCTCGCAGCCACCCTGGGACATGTGGAGCCTCCATGCTAGCAGTGCTGCCACTATAAGCGCCGCGGCGACTACCACTGTAATGTAGATTCTCCTGTCCAAGCGCAACAGTGCACACCAGCCATCCTCCAACCTAGAGGGTCTGATTAAACCTTCTCACTCACGCATAAGCCGACCACCTATAATTGTCCTGGAGACCATCCTGAAATTCTTCCATTCGAGTTTGCCGTGGAGCCTGTGGAGGGTGTCACGTGTGATACGGTTGTCCTTATGATAGCCAGCGTGCGGGTTCACTTCTCTTCCATGCTCTCCCACTCGATTTTTATTCTTGCCGTCGGACCGGTGGCCGGCCGGGTGTGATTGTTGTCACGACCTAGGCTGGCAGTTATTGGTGCTGGGAAGATAGGCTCTGCCATAGCAGCTCGTGCTGTTGCGTGTGGCTATGATGTTATCGCTACTGGTAGGAGGAGGGCTACGCTTGAGGCGGCTGAGAAGGTTGGTGCTAGAGCTACTAGGGATAACAGGAGGGCTGTCTTGGAGAGCGAGCTTGTAGTGTTGAGTGTCAAGCCGGTTCATGTCCCCACGGTTCTCGGCGAGATAGCTGATGCGCTGGAGGGTAAGGCGCTGCTTAGCGTCGTGGCGGGTGTTAGGAGGAGGACCCTCGAGGCTGCTACCAGCGCGGAGGCGGTCTATAGGGCTATGCCTAACATTAACGTTTTGATAGGGAAGAGTACTACCGCGGTTACGGGACCCCGGGGTAACGGCTGGGATTCTAAGGTGGAGGAGCTGCTCTCGTGTATGGGTAGCGTCTACTGGGTGCCAGAGGAGTGGCTAGACCCTTGGACCGCCCTGGTTGGCAGCGCTCCCGCCTACATTTCCGTGCTCATAGACGCGCTGGTTCTCGGAGGTGTTGCCGTGGGCCTGCCCCGGGACCTCGGCCTCAGCGCCGTTATAGATACTGTTAAGGCCACTGCGGAAATGCTGGAGAAGAGGCCTGTGCACCCAGCGCAGGTTAGGGACGAGGTGACAACTCCCGCGGGCACTACTATCGAGGCTCTAAAGGTTATCGAGGAGAGGAGCGTGGCCGCGGCGCTGATAAGGGTTGTGGAGGCGGCGACTGAGAAGGCTAGAATCCTAGGGGAGGAGATTGACAGGGAGGTTAGGAGGAAGCTATCCCTCTAGCACCCTCCTAGCCAGCCCGTCCCCGTGGCGGGCGAGCCACTCCAGGGCGGCCCTTCCAAGAGACTCTACCGGGTCCCTCCCAGACTCTACCGCCTCCTCGAGGACCCTCCTAAGGAGGTCTTCCAGCGACTCCTCGACGGGCGACGCTATCCTGGCCACGTGGTCTACTAGCTCTTCCAGGGCCCTCCTATCGCCTATCTCAACCCCGTCTAATACTATGACGCCGTGGGATTCGAGGTCTCCACGGACATCCTGGGGGACCCGGGCCCTGCTGACAAGGTAGAAGGCGTCGGGTTGGAACGTCTCCTTGTAGAGGAGGAGTAGCCTGTGCTCCCTAACCCTCACGCTAGGAGCCC
>CAYRZG010000081.1:0-4860 GCA_964428695.1 uncultured Desulfurococcales archaeon | reverse complement strand
GTCTCCTTGTAGAGGAGGAGTAGCCTGTGCTCCCTAACCCTCACGCTAGGAGCCCTACCCTGGGTGAACTCCTTAAACCTAGCCCGGTCAACGCCAAGCACGTCGGCTAGACCCTCCTCCAGGCCTTTAAGCCAGCGGGCCCTCCACTCCAACGCCCGGAGAGGTCTAGCCAGAGGCCCTCTAAGGTCTCGGCTCCTCTCATACCAGTCGCTGAGCTCCTTACACTCGACTATAATGTTGGGCCTCCTTATAGGCGGGTCCCCACTAGGGTCTAGTATGTCCAGTACACGACCAGAGTAGACTAGCATGTCGGGGCGGAGGGTTACGTACAGCTTCCATATCTTCTCCAAATCCCGGTTATCCTCCCACCCCACTGGCCTAGGGGCTTCTAGGAAGAAGCTAACCTCGCCCCGAGGGAGGCGGACAACAGCGTTGGGCGGTATGCTCCCAGACCTCTGCCTGCCAGTCCTCTCCAATAGTATAATCTTGGTCTCCGGGTAGACTAGCCTACCACCCCTCTCACCCAGCCCGGAGAGTATGGCGGCGAAAACCCAGTCCTGGTATATGCTCCGAAGGTTTGTTCGGAGGCTAGTCCTAACAGCCGCCTCCCCCCGGCGGATGAACTCGTCTACGCCGATCTTCCCACGGGCCAGGTCGAAGACGTAGTTGAACAGCTTCTTGCGAAGGTGGAGTCTCGGATCTTCAATGAAGCTCTTCAGCTCCCTCGGGAAGCTCCACCCTCGGGCCCCGAGCAGGCTGGCCGCCCTCGAGAGCTCCCCCAGTAGTACGCCCGTCCAGCGGAGGGCCTCCTCTAGCTCCTCTGGGGGTATGACCGAGTCTACGAGCACGTCGCGGACAGCGTCTACCAGCTGCTCGCCACGCCTGGTTAGGACTAGCCTCATACCCTCGACTCTAGCCTCCCGGGCCAGCTCCGCTATGATGCCTGCAACGTCCTCGACGGGCAGGGCCTCCACCATGAGTGATACGATATCATGGAGGGTTTAAACCTGCAGGTGCCCGCCAGGGTCTATACACCCTATATATCTCGACGGCCGGCACGCCAACTATGGCAATGGGTGCCTGGAGGCTGGGCGTATGAGCAACGTCGAGGTTAGGAGAATCCAGCGAGTCGGCAGCAGTAGCCTGGTAGTGACGCTGCCCAAGCCTTGGGCTAAGAGGCTTGGCCTCCAGCCCGGGTCGAGCGTGCTCCTTGTAGACGAGGGTGACAGTATCCGGGTTATCCCAGTAGACAAGCGGGGGTCCCGGCCTCTAGCTATTGACCTGTCTAGGGCTCCAGAATGGCTCGCCGGGGCAACACCCCTATGCGTCTACCTCTCCGGATTCTCAGAGGCAGAGGTGCTCCTCCCCAAGGGTGTCGGCGGCGAGCTGTTAAGGGCTAGAAGCCTCGACCTCATGGCCCTCCACGTTTACGAGCAGGCTCCTGGGGAGGCTAGGATAGAGGTTCTCCTGGACTCGGAGAGGATAGACCTCCCAAGGCTCCTCAAGAGCCTGGCCGGCGTGGCTAGGAGGGCCGCAATGCTAGTGTTGGAGGCCCTCCGCGGGTCTCCCGGTGTTGAAGGGGAGATAGAGATAGCAAAGCGAGAGTTCCTCAGGGTACACTATGTCGTACTACGCTACCTTGCATCCAACAGCGTGCAGGAGGGGGTCTCCGGCTACCACGCCGCCCTCTCAGCCAGCTACTCGGGCTTCGCAGTAGACCTCCTCCTAGAAACAGCAGCCTACGCCGCCAGGAGGAGTGGGGAGACAACACCGGAGGTGCTTGTACAGGCTGTAGAGGAGACAGCCGACATAGTAGACCTTCTCTTCCGCATATTAGCACGGCCTAGTGTCAAGAGGCTGGCAGAGCTATACTCGAGGCTCTCCCAGACCAGGGAGCTGCTGGGAGGCGAGATGGAGAAGCTCCCCGGCCTCCACGCGGTCGTCGCGGCGAAGCTGCACGACGTTCTAAGGCTCGTCACCATAGCGGCTTACGTTGCAACATGCAGGGTTATAGTCGAGGGCGTACAATCCTAGCAAGCGGTGCACAATCTTGCAGGTTAGGGTTAGACTCCTCCAACTCCAAGCGGGGAGGGGTAAGGAGGAGCAGCTCTCCAGGATAGAGAAGCTCCTAGCCGACGCCCAGCCGGGGACGCTGGCGGCGGTACCCGAGTACGCCATGCTAGACCCCACTGGCCTGCCACCCGAAACGGTCGCGGGCGCCGCCGAGCCCCTAGACGGCCCCTGGGTTTCGAGACTCCGCCGCATAGCCAGGGAGAATGGCGTATGCCTCCTCGCCACGCTCTTCGAGAAGGGACCCGCTAGCAGGCCATACAACAGTGTCGTGGCAATAGACGAGGCGGGGGAGATCGTGGGAGTGTATAGGAAGACTCTCCTATTCGACGCCCTCGGCTACCGTGAGAGCGACTACTTCACTCCAGGAGACGGGCCCAAGGGGCCCTGGAGGCTCTGCGGCCTAAGAGTAGGGACCCTAGTATGCTTCGAGATAAGATTCCCCGAGCTCTTCCGCTACCACGCCCTGGCAGGCGCAGACCTAATAGTAGTGCCAAGCGCCTGGTACAGGGGCCCCGGGAAGGAGGAGCAGTACCGCTTCCTAGCCCAGGCCAGGGCCCACGAGAACACGGTTTGGATAGCAGCCCCGATACTCTACGGTGAAAACTTCACGGGGAGAAGCATGATAGTAGACCCATACGGGATAGTAGTGGCAGACGCAGGCCACGGCGAGAGAGTGCTAGAAGCGACGGTAGACACGTCTAGGACGCTAGAGGCTAGGAGCGCCCTACCACTACTTGACATCATAAGGCGTCACGGCGCCTCCCCTCGAGAGGCGTTGCCACCCCTCATGAGGCGATCCCATAGTCAACCCTCACGATAGCGTGCCCCGACCCGTCTGCGTTGATCTTAACCCATACTACCGCGTGCCATCCCGGTGGGAGGATCACGGGGCCTCCCCCGCGGTGGGGGCATGTGGGGGGCGGGGGCTCCTCGAAGGGCCCGTATACTCTGGCCCATTCCAGGCTCCCACCCTCAAGGAGGCTGGCCCCCTGGACGCCTATTGGGACTGTCGTGTCAGCGTCGACGATTATCGCCATGCATATGTGGCCAGTATACCCTTGGCCGTATGATATCACGACAAGCGGTGGGTCAACCTCTTCAACCCTGGCCTGCGTGCATCCGCAGGAGTGGATGTATGCTCTTATGCTTGGCTCCCAGTCGCCGATGCTTAGGGTCCCGGAGATCCTAGCCTCGTCTCCCCAGCTGGCCATTATGCCAGACGCTGCTAGCGCGACTACGGCTAGTGCTAGAGGTGCTGCTAGTGCTAGTTTGGTGTTCAACCCGTGTCCCGGGTATAGCTGGCTTTGCGAGAGTTTTCTCTATTGTGTACGAGAGTTGTGCATGTAGCTTCTATCAACCAATACTCGGGCCTCTGACATAGTCTTTTTCGAGGCCCGCTTTAATACCTTGGCCTGCCGCCGGTTTCCGGGTGGCGGTGTGGGGTAATGGAGAAGCCCAGGGTCTACGCTGCCAGTGTGGAGGAGATAGTCGGCGGCGAGGCTACCGACATCTACTTTGTGAGGACTAGGAGGATCGTGGAGGAGGCGGGCCTGGGCGATGTACGGGTTAGGATGGAGGTGCACGCCTACAGCCTTCCGAAGGGCTATGAGTGGGCGGTCTTCGCAGGCCTCGAGGAGGCCCTGGCCATACTTGAAGGTAAGGATGTAACCGTCTACAGTGTACCAGAGGGCACCATCTTCTATAGGAAGGAGCCGCTCATGATAATTGAGGGGCGCTACGCTGATTTCGCTACCCTGGAGACGGCGATACTGGGAGTGTTGAGGTTCGCCTCGACGATAGCGACGGCCGCGGCTAGGATGAGGAAGCTTGCAGGCGATAAGACGCTACTATACTTCGGCCTCAGGGCGCTCCACCCCGCCGTATACCCTGCCGCCGACAGGGCGGCCTACATTGGCGGCGTCGACGGTGTGAGCGGCGTGCTGGCGGAGAAGTATCTGGGCGTGGAGCCTAAGGGTACGATGCCCCACGCCCTCATAATAGTGTTCGGAGACCAGGTGGAGGCTTGGAAGTGGTTCGCCAAACTATACGGTGACAGGGTCCCGGTCATAGCGTTGGTTGACACGTTCCTAGACGAGAGGGTCGAGTCTCTAATGGCGGCCGAAGCCTTGGGAGAGAAGCTCTACGGTGTGAGGCTTGACACTCCGAGTAGTAGGAGGGGTAGGATGAAGGACATAGTAGAGGAGGTTCGCTGGACCCTGAAAATGAAGGGTTATGGCCACGTGAAGATATTCGTCTCCGGCGGGATCGGGGAGGAGCAGATAAGGGAGTTGAGAGACGTGGTAGACGGGTTCGGAGTGGGCACGAGCATATCTTCTGCGCCCAACATAGACATTAGCATGGACATTGTTGAAGTCAACAGGGGAGGCGGCTGGGAGAGGGTGTCGAAGAGGGGCAAGTTGCCCGGAGCCAAGCTCCTATACAGGTGCCCCGACGGGACCCGCCTTGTAACCCTGCTGGGTGAGGAGCCACCCAAGTGTAGGAGCGGGGTGGAAGCCGAGCTCCTCACCTGGAAGATTATGGAGCACGGCAGGCTCCTAGAGCCTCTCCCAAGCATAGAGGAGATAAGAGGCTACGTGCTAAGACAGCTTGAGTCCGTGGACCTCTAAACCCCTCCTCTTGGAAACCGCTAGTGCAACCATGCTGGCGGCTAGGCTCGTGAACACTACGCTGCCCGTTAGCAGGGCTGCTGTCCTAGACTCTAGGAAGCCCTGGTCTAGGCCTACTTGGGCTGCTATTATAGTGACTGTTAGAAGGGGAGAGAGGCTG
>CAYRZG010000080.1:0-7108 GCA_964428695.1 uncultured Desulfurococcales archaeon | reverse complement strand
CATTAGAACGGTTCGCCGTGGAGAATCCTGAACGCTCTCGCAACCCGGCAGACACCCCAGTATCCCATGCGTTCGTAGGCTTCGACAATCTTACTATACCAGAATAGCGTCTCGAAAGCCCCCAGCTTTGCTATGGCATCCGCAAGAGTCGGGAGCTGGTCCTGCTGTTGCACGCACTGTCTCACACCAGCCATTATTATGAGCTTGTGGAAGAGGTCCTCCCCGCGTGCACCCTCAAGTATGATACCGCCACGGGTCAGCCTCACATAGTTGGAGTGCCCGTTAACCAGGCTTAGGAGACCTCTCAGCAGTGCTCGCTCAGTGTAGGCCTCAAACACTTTCCCCCCGGTGGGGCCGTAGAAGTGGGCTACCTCGCTCCTCCGCCCGCTACGGCCTCTCCTCCGCAGCGTGAACAGCACCCGCATCCTGCCAGAGCCCAGGGCCACGGCTCTTCTACCCCTCATAAGCCTGGTATACAATGTAATCTCTAACATCTCTAACCTCATCGTCTGAGAGCTCGGGCATGACGATGTACTCTCCACCCTTCGGGACCAGTCTTATCCTGTAGGACGTGCTCCTCGCGAGAACACCATACCTGCTAGCGATAACTGTGAAAACGCTTTTAACATCCTCCAGGGTCGCCTTCTCGAGTCTCACCACGATCCTCGGCTTCACATCGCCTACCTCGGCCGTCATCTCCAGCACGGCCTCTTCGACCTCGCTGTTGCCGGAGAACCGGGAGGCGATAATCTTTAGGGGACTGAAATTGCGTACCGGGACGTTCACCTCGAGGAACCTGAGTTTAGCCCCACGGGGAGGAACACCCTTCTCGATAGCAGCGCTTGTGGGCCTCACATGGACTGTAAGGATTTCCCGTTTCATCTCCCTACCGTTAGGGCCCCTAACGATTATGTCGTACCTGTACGTTCCAGGCTCGTCTGGCACTTTTAGTCTCCACTCTACCGTGGCGGAGGGGGTCTCCTCCGTGATACTAACCTTGCTAGTGCTGAGGGTCCCGCTTGAGACTTCGAGTATTGCCTCGCCCTGGAAGCCGCCTATTCTTTCGAGGAGTACTGTTATTGTTGCCTCTTCTCCCGGGGATACTGTGAGCTCGTAGCTATCCAGTTTGACGTCTACCCCCTCCTCTATGAACTCCGAGATCCTGACAAGCGGGCTCTCCAGCAGCGTCTCAAGATCGTAGCGTTCAAACGCCTCCCTAACCGGTACTAGCTCGCCATCCACGTAGAACGCGTGCCACACCCTCCTCAGCCCGCCGTTAACCTTCTCCTCGACCTCCCCCGCAACAAGGCTATCCACCTGCTCTTTGAGGGCGATCCTCCAGGGGAGTACAACATCGTTCAATCCAACATCGCCAGGGTCTTCCCCCTCAAAAGACATTGGAGGGTTACAGTCTAGCGTGGACGTGCACTCGTAGACCTTCTTGAAGTATACTTTACCGTTCCTTCGAACGCCTATCCTCAGCCCTATAACGCCGTCAATAATGGCGTCCCTTACAGCCTCGTCTCTCACCATTGGAAGCTTCGGATTAGAATAGAAGTAGTCTATAATGTCGCTTACAAGCCGTGGAGTATCGCTCTCGGGGAGGCTGACCCCAGCCTGGGACAATAGGTGGTCCAGCATTTCAAAGTCTAGATTGTCATAGAATTTTGGCGGCCTCTCGGTTCTCAACGCCCGGACTGCCTTCTCAATAATAGTGTCCGCCCCGGGCGTGGATGTCGTCCGATAACTGTTCCTACTAGCCTTATCATCGAACCATGGATAGGCCACAGTGTTGAGCCCTGCAAGAATATTGGAGACCAGGTTCCCCTCTATGCCCTCCATACCTTTACAGTACTTCTCAAGCTTCTTCCTAAAAATCTCGCGCATATCATTATCAGAGTAGAGGCTATCAATTTCGTCCCTAATCATATCGCAGGCTATGAGGTGTTTCGCGAACCCGAGCATCTGGAGCAGGTTCTCGTTAGACCTCGGATATATGAGGTAGATAGTGTTAGCATGCCTCCTCAGCCCGCCGTTAGGCGTCTCATACATTATACTCTCGATCTCCTCTCCCCTCAACGGGGAGAGGAACGCCAGGAGGATATACTCTCTAGAGTCGTGGTCGACCCGTTCAGGCTCCTCTAACACGAGGCTATTGGCAGCGTTGAAGGGAGCAGCCACGGGCTGACCCTTTCCACCCCTCCTCCTCGAGCCCGAGAGGATCTCGCCGGCGGGCTTGGTCATGAGGCTCCACGTGTACTCCTTAACTTTTCGGAGTGCCTCCTGGTCTCCAACCTGTCTCGCCTGTGTCTCTACAAGCTTTATGGGGCTAGTGACTATTGTGAACCAGTAGCGGCCGCTCTCGTTTAGGAGGTAGACGAGGTTGCGGGAGGCCCATTCGAGAGCGTCCATATAGTCCTTGGGCTGGGCTTTAAGTTCTCTCGCAGTACTGGGCTCGTAGGAGGAGACAAGGACTTCGTGCCTGTCGGGATAGGCCTGGAGGTACTTTAGTATTCCCGTGTAGACGAAGGTCTTCACGAGTATCGTTTTCGCGACTATTTTCGCGATCTCCGGCCTATCGTACTCTCTAGTCTTACCGGTAATATCGACGTTCACAACATTGGCGTATCCCCGGTAGGTTTCGTTGGAGAATAGAATGGCCTGTATCTCCCTGTCCTCCACGTCTAAATGGTAGGGCATTATGAGCTCGCTGGTGCTCCCGGTCTTCGCGAGCTTCCTAACTATTTTCCTCGTAATCTTTATGGCGTCCCTTGTTTTCTGAAGCCCCTCATGCTTGTCTATAATGTCGATGAGAGTATCAATATAGGAGGGGTGGAACGGGTACGTTCTAATAATTCTTGTCGCTACCCTTACAGCACCCTCCCCGAACAGATCCCTATTCTCATCACTACTGTAATCCCGGGCGAGCGTTGACGCGACCGTCCTCGCGGCATCATTATTGATATGCTTGAACAGTCTAACCCTGAGGATGCTCGGAATATCCTCTGGAGCGACAGGGACTATCCTCTTAGCGTTAACCCTGGTAAGGGACTTGTAAAGCCTCTGGATTATGTCGCGGTACAGCTTATACCTATCCTCGACCTTCCGAGCGTTAGCGTCCCCCACCGGGAGCGATACTAGGAGTACGGACCTAGGCGAGAGGTCGACCGCTTTAGCCAGGATCTCGAAGAACGCCACGACAGACTCCGCATACCCCTTGAGAGTCTCGTCACATGTCGACCAGAGCCTCATAATATAGTCCGCGATCTCGTCCACGAGTATGAGTACCGGTTCTTCGCCTAGCACTCGCCTGAGAATATCCGCCTGGGGGGCGTAAAGCGTCTCATCATTGCTCCTAACCTCACCGTAACGGCCTAGCTGGTGTGCGAGCGCCCCCCATACGGTCTGGACCCTGTAGCCTCCCGGCACTTCGAGGGGGTTGACAGGGGAGGGTGCCAGCTCGTGGTAGTGACCGTCGATCACGGCAATCCTTACGCTCCCAAGCCTTGAGAGTTTATCGACAAGCCTCCTAACGCGGTCTCTCGTCTCGGCACTGTCAGTCTTAGCCTCGAGCAGCGCTTCCGGCCTCCTGAAGGCGTGGTATACTGCGAGGAGGGTGTGGGTTTTGCCTCCCCCGAACAACGATTGGAGCAGCAGTATCTTGTTCCCTCCCCCGCCTGAGAGGGTGTCGATCACGGCGTCAATAGCGTCGACAATGTATCGCGTCAGGAGGGTCCTCCTATAGAACTCCTCCGGCACAGTATAGACTGGCTCCTCCATGCCGAGGTGAACGCTTCCAAGGCCCGGAGCAGACTTCTCGTCGAGCCCCTCGTCAAGCACGTCCTCCCATAGCTCTACATTGTCGAGGAACCCCATCAGCCGCCACCACCCATCCACCTGTCAAGCCCCGAACCCTTAGAGGGGGCCAGAATCCTCACAACACTCCCAGCCAGGTCCCGCTCGGGATCCCCGGGCAGTAGGACCTCCGCGAGGAGCCCGGCAAGCCCGACCGCCTCCTCGAAAAGCGCCGGATACCTAGCCTTCAACAGCTCAACCCTACTATAATACTCGCTCCTAGGAAGGGTTACCGCGTAATACTCTAACAGGTGGAGCATGTCAACGCCAGACCGGGGAGAAGGGCTCGCCGGGTTAAGCCCCCTATCCTCCAGCACGGACCTGACAGCACGGCCAGGCTCCCGCCCCCAAACCGGCTCCACCAGGCGGAACGCGTCCCTACCTCTCTCAACAATCCCCAGACGGCGGAGCTCCGCAAGCTCGCTCCTAGTCCCGATAGAGAGAATAGCCAGAGTACTCCTATCGAGAGCCCTCCTAGACTGCCTAGGCCTCCTCGCCACCAAAACCTTAGCTAGAAGATAGAAGAGGGAAGGCCCAGAAAGCCTACCCGCCAGCTCCCCACCACCAAGAGCACGAGCAATAGCCTCCGCAGTAGCAGGATACACGTAATCCTTCACAAGATCCCTCGTACTCCTAACACCAGCAACCCTCTCATACCTGGTGAAAACAGAGAGCACGCACCCCAGAACCCCCACAAAAAGATTAACACCATCAAAACCATTTTCCCTCAAAACACCGGCAAGCCGGGAACACTCCTCCACAGCCTCAGCATAAGCCTCACCTGCCAGCACACTCCCAGAAACACCCTTACGCCAAACAGCAACAATACTAACATCAAGACCAGCCTTACCACGAGCAGTAATACGCTGCCCAGATTCCGTAACCAGGGCATGAGCAGCAGATATGCGAAGCCCAGCACCCCTCCAGCCAGCATCAAGCAAAGCCTCCCAAGCATCAGGACTAGTATGAGCATAATACGTCACAAGAACACCACTATCAGCCAACTTGCCGGCCAATGTTCGAAAGGATCTGACAAGAAGCTTCTTGAAATACTCTAAACCGCCAACACCCTCCCCAAAGAACTTAGAGCGACCCTCATCCTCGCTAACCTCCTTATCCGCAAAATACTTCCACTGCGTCTCGATTTCGACTCCATTCTCGAAGAACGCCTCCGGAACAAAGCGGGGCTGCCTAACAGCCAAGCCACCAACGTCAACAACGTCACTCAAAGTACGCTTAAGCCAGACAAAATAGAAATCACTAAGCTCAGCATAAGGCACATCATCCCGGTAAGGCGGGTCAGTAACAACAACATCAAACCTCTCATCACCAAGCTTATTTAGCACAGTAGCATCATCAAGCAAAACCCCAACCCTACTAGGGCTACCAGAAAGAGCAGAAACAAGATAAGATAAGCTTTTTATATTTTTTTTAATAATTTTATTCCATGTACCTGTCATGTTAGGAGCATAAGGAGTATACTCTCCATAATTCCATACAATCGCGATACCTCTCATAGCTAAAGCTTCATTTGAGATAAGCCATGTAATTGTCCAATGGCTGATAATCGAATTAAAATCCGCATGTTTGCATAACGCTATTGCTAGGTATGTTGTTATTGTTTCTGCGTACTTGAACGCTTCTTCTCTGCTCCATCCTTCTCGGAGCTTTTCTTCTTCTATTTTCTTGCCTGCTTCTCGTATTAGCTTGACTAGCTTGACTAGGGTTAGGAGTTGGCGTGGGTTGAAGAGTTTGTAGAACTTGTCGAAGCCCCATACGATTATGCTTAGCCTTCCTCCTTCGCTAGAAATATAAGGCCATAGAGGTTCTGTTGGTATGTCTGGGTCTCCCCAGTGTTTTCTTAGTTTTTCTAGGGCTTTCCATAGTTTTTCCTGGTCTTCGCTGGTTGCAGGTTGGAATTCTAGGTCTCCGTTGGTTATCTTGGCTTTTACGAGAAGTCTTGGTCTGGCTTTTGCGGTTTCTTTGAGTGTCTGTAGGTCTATTTGTCCTTGCAGGTATTGTTCTAGTTTCTGGTTCCAGTCTCGTATTGCTTCTTTTACGTGCCAGTCTTTTGCTCCTTTTCTTATCTGGTTGTTGCAGTGGAGGCAGGTCGCCACTTCTCTTCTCGCGTCTATGTTCTTCTGTGGCGCCCTGTACGTCTTGCCGTCGACCACTATTGTGCCTTGGCTCGTGTTTACTTTTGCTTTTAGGGTCTTTCTTCCCAGCTCCCTGTTCAGGTCTACTACTTTGATTGCTATGTGGTCTCCTGTTTTGACCGGTTCCATCCATGCTAGGCGTTTGTATGTCCCGGTTCTTGCCCCTTCTTCTTCGTTTGTCTCTTTGGCTACTCTTGCTAGCCACCAGTTTCCTACGAGGGGTGTCCACCTGCCGCAGTGTGGGCATCGTACCTCCCATGTGCCTATGTAGACTGCGACGTCCTCGTCGTATAGTTCCCTTATGTCTGGGTCTTCCCGTAGCTTCTCGGTTACCCATTTGCCCCAGCGCTCCACGTCCTTGACCAGCTTCTGTCCTAGGCCTCGCTCTACGGCCCATTTTGGGTATTCGAGGACTGCCTTGAGGAATACGTAGGCTGTGGGTAGTAGCTCGACAGCTACAACCTCTCCTACCCCGAGCCTTACCGCCTCTAGGGGTATGCTCCCGAAGCCCGCGAAGGGGTCGAGTAGCCTGGCCCTGCTGAACCTCTCCCTCCACACGGGCGGTATGTTGGGGTTCTTCCTGTGAGCGATCTTCTCTGTGAGGCGCAGGTTGTAGGCGAACATGTTAGGGTCGGTGTCCTCGGGGAGTAGGGAGCCGGCTATAACTGCTCTTGCACCAGCAAGGGGTTTGCGTGTCCACCAGAACACCATTTCCCAGTAGGGTGGGCGGCCGCCCCCCATCTTCTCCTTTGCTGAGGCCTTGCTTACGAGGTCGACGGGGAATCTTGGGGATTCTATGAACCTCTTATCTTCTCTTTCCTGCAAGGCGGGTTTCCCTCGCTTGTGGGGCTCCTTCCCCGGGGGTACTTCCGCTGGTGACTGCGGGGTTGCCGGTTACGGGTCCTCCACTGGTTTTGTAAAAACTGTTTTACCAGATATAAAAGCGGCTAACACGTTCAACATCTCATAACATTTATAAATAAAATATAATTTTATACTGTAATAATTCGAATTGCTCGAGAAGGGGGAGGGCGGGGACTACAGGTAGTTCCCGTGCAGCCTCCGGAGGACTAGTTCTAGCGTCTTATCCCCGGGTT
>CAYRZG010000079.1:0-7108 GCA_964428695.1 uncultured Desulfurococcales archaeon | reverse complement strand
CGACGGTATCGCTTATCACCGCCTTGGAGCCCTGCTTGTACGCCTCATAGGCGAACATGTTGGCTAGGAGGACCGCGTAGGGGCAGTAGGGGCAGCTCGGCGTTACAATTGTCTCGATGTAGACCTGCCTCTTCAGCGAGGCGAGCACGTACTTAGTATCCTCCTCTAGCCCGGAGTCGCCCTCGCTAATCCTAAGTATTGTCTCCACGAACCCCCTGATCTCCTCCTCCGCTGGGATCCCGGTGTATCTAATGTAGCCGTCTATTAGGGTGACGGTGGGGACCCTCTTCACGTTCTGCCTCTCAAACTCGGCCAGGTCCTCCGGCCTGCTCTTATCGAATATCCTAACCTCGATGAGCTTCCTACCATCCCTAACTGGCGCCTCCTCCTCGAAGACCTTGATAAGCTTCACAGTATCCTCGCAGGTCTCGCAGCCCGGGCCTATGAACACGTCAATCCTAACAGGATCTACCATGTCCTCCAGGGTCTCGCGTAGCTCGCTCCTAAACTCCTCGCTCAGGTCCAGGTGGTAGTATGCTGGCATCTTCCCACCCCAGTCTGCCACGTCGGCTTCTAGCCGTGTGTTAAGCTCGGGTATAGACTCTCTGGTATTATAGCTCTTCTTTCACGGGGTTAAATCTGGACGAGACTATTATGAGGGCCTATTAGACGAGATTCTAGAGGCGGGAGGAAATGCCGGTAAAGAGAAGTAAAGTAGGCTATGTGGAGCAAAGGCTGGAGTTCCCCTGCGAGCATGCGACAAGGGCTGTCATACCCTCGATACGCGCAGTCGTCGCCAGGATACTCGTGAACGAGCTGGGCTTCACGAAGTATGCGGCCGCCAAAGTGCTAGACGTAACGCCGGCCGCCATAAGCAACTATATCAGCCAGAAGAGGGGCGAGAAATACGTGGACAAGATAATGAGCGACCGTCACCTGTATGCCATTGCTAGGGAGATAGCTCTAATGCTATCCAAGCATAAGGGGGCTAAGACTCCCGAGGTCTTCATGCGCTACAAGAACCTTGTCTGCGCTATATGCAGCCAGGTAAATGTATACGCCCAAATGTTCGGCTGCGAGGCCAATAGGCGTGGTGACGCGGGAGGCTAACACTGCCGGTCTAGTATACTAGCCTCACACACTCGTCCCTACCCGGCCCCGGCTCACATCCCTCGGTGTAAAGGTAGCCTGCGGCCTCCGAATAGTACGGGGGCGCCCTGACTGAGAAGAGTGTAAGGACTCTCCCTTCATGGTTCCACTTGTAGCCTCCATAGGTGGCCTCGTGCCCTCTAACTATAATCTTAGCCCTAGCCTTTTCGAGGGCCCTACTGGTTGTAGGTCTTCCCCACATGAAGCCCGCCCCGCGTATGCTGGGCAGTCTAATAGCGTCGGCTTCAACAGGGTCGTTCCAGAGTATCTCCTCCAGGATTTCCAGGGGAGGGTCGGGGGTCCCGCCGGCCAGGTATTCTACTAGGGGCTTCTCGAAGCCGCGGGTTGGCGGCCCCCCATGGACTGCTAGGAAGGAGCCTTCTACGACGAGAGCGTGTGGGAGCAGGTCGAATAGTCTAGCGGCCTTCTCGTAGATCCTGGCAGCAGTCGACATCCCGTAGAGTTTTATGAGTGCGTCGGGGAAGTCGTGGGGAGAGGGCACCAGGCCCCTGGGAGGCTCATGGTTCCCCCTCAGCGGTAGGGCTCTCCCCTCAAGGTATAGGGTGAGAACCCTGCAGAGAGCCTCAACCTGCCCCTCCGGCCTGCCCCTGTCAACATAGTCTCCCAGGAAGATTATTATATCGGCACCGTCTATCCTCGAGAGTATGGCGTCTAGCGTTTCGACGTCTCCGTGAATATCGCCTATAATAGCGTACTCGCCGCGAATGCCGCCGGCCAATATGACGTTACCGTAGCGCCTCCCCCTCACTAGCCCTCGAACGAATGGTGTACCCTGTGAAGCCTCCTGGGCAAGCCTCTCGGCGGCCTCAGAGATGCACTCTAAGAGCTTCTCAGGCTGGGGCGCTGTCAAGGAGCCTCACACCCCTAGCCCTAGGCCGGTTTATCCTTATATCCTTTCAACTACTACTATGGGATGGGCGAGGACGGAGTCATGGAGGCTAGGCTTAGGGACTCACTCTACCAGGTGCTAGCAATACTGTACCGTTACGCCGAGAGCCTCGCTGTAATAGAGTATCCGAGGAAGATGGAGAGGAGGAGCATCGACGTAGCGGTAAGGCTTCGTGGCGGGAAGAGGATACTAGTCAAGGTGGCCATCGACGCAGGGTCCCTGCCGAAGAGCGAGGTCCAGGAGCTCATATCGCTCTCGGCAGTCCTAGGGACCGCGCCCCTAATAGTGGCTAGGATGAAGCGGGGCGAAGAGCTGGTTGAGGGCGTGGTCTACGATAGGCTTGGGGCCCGAGTGGTCTCGCCCGAGACCCTAGAGTCTCTGGTGTCCGGCCGTGGCGAGGTCTACGTCTACGAGTCCAAGGACTCGTTCAAAGTCCGGGTCGACCCGGCGAAGCTGAGAGAGAAGCGTGTGAACCTGGGCCTCAGCCTAGGCGACCTGGCCATGGCGCTGGGCACGTCTAGGAAGACCGTATACGACTATGAGAGGGGCGGCTCCGACCCCACGCTGGAGAAGGCGGAGAAGCTAGTATCGATACTGGGCGAGGATATCCTGGCGCCGCTAGACGTCTTCTCACCGCCCGAGACCACGCCGAGGAGGCAGGAGCCCCAGTCTAGGCTGGAGGCCGAGGTGACCAGGGTTCTTGAGCGGGCCGGGTATACCGTCGTTAGGGCCCGGCGTACAGCCGCCGATATGGGTTGCGCAGGGAGGGGCGAGAGGATCATACTCCTCCTAGACGAGAGGCACCCTAGGAGGAGGGCTTCCGAGGATAAGATAGAGTCTTTCGACAGGCTGGCCAAAACCGTCGGCGTCGACAGGTATGCGGTTGTCACCGAGGACCCTGCGAGGCGCAGGCTGCTAGCGAGGGATGAGGAAATAAACGTGGTCACACTGGAGGAGGTCGAGGGACTCCTAGTTGGCGAGGGGCTTCTTCCTAACAGGGGACCCGGGGGTAGGGAAGAGCACGATAGCGTCAAAGATAGCTGAGGAGGCTAGAAGGCTGGGCTGCAGGGTAGGGGGTATACACGCCCCCGAAGTTAGGCGTGGAGGCAGGAGGGTAGGGTTCGAGATAGTAGACGTTGCTACCGGCGTGAGGGGCTGGCTGGCACGCCGAGGCCCTGGAGAAGGGCCCAGGATTGGATCCTACCATGTTATAGTCGAGGACGTGCTAAGAGTCGGCGTGGGAGCCCTACAGCGTGCCGTCGCCGAGGCAGACCTTATACTCGTAGACGAGATAGGCCCAATGGAACTCGCAGTGCCAGAGCTTAGGCGAGCCATAGTGGACGCCCTGAAGAGTGGGAAGCCCGTGGTTGGGGTTGTTCACAGGAAGCTGCGCCAGCGGGACCCGGAGGTGTTCAGGCTAGTCGAGAGGCTAGGCCCAGTTATACGGGTGACATTGGAGAATCGGGACAGGCTACTGGCGGAGGCTGGAAGGGTTGCCAGAAGCCTATGTGGCAAAGGCGGTGGTGAGGGAGGGGAGGGCGCTAATCCAGATACCAGACCCTAGCATGGCTAGGGCCCCTCACGGGCTGGAACCCGCCTGGCTGCCAGTATTCTATAATCCCCGCATGGTTTTCAACAGGGACCTAAGCGTTGCGGCCATAGCAGCGTATGCCAGGCTCTACGCGCCCACAGGCGAGCTATGGCTGGCTGAGCCGTTAACAGCGACTGGAGTTAGGAGTGTGAGGTACGCTCTAGAGGTCCCTACCATAGCTCTAGTTGAGGCTGGAGACATAGACCCGGAGGCCGTATGGTATGCCAGGGCAAACGCCAGCCTAAACAAGGTCGAGGGTAGGGTCCGGGTTAGGCTGGCGGACGCCAGGGAACTCCTACACGCATCCAGAAGGGAGCTGGGCAAACCATTCAACATAATAGACATAGACCCCTTCGGCTCCCCCGCCCCATTCCTAGATGCCGCCGCCGCCAACATAGCTCACAAGGGCCTCCTAGCCCTAACAGCGACCGACCTAGCGGTGCTCGAAGGGTCGAAGTCGAGGGCCGCGGCTAGAAAATACCATGTTAGAATAGTTAAGACGCCCGAGTCCAAGGAGATCGGCCTCAGGGTGCTCGTAGGCTACGCTGCAAGAGTCTTGGCAGCCCACGATAAGGCTGCGACACCAATACTCTCATACTACGCAGACCACTACTACAGGGTATACATACTGGTGGAGAGGGGGGCTAGGAGAGCCGACAGGATAATATCAGACTGCATGGGCTTCCTAGACTACTGCCCCAGAGACGGTAGAACATACCTGCACCCTGCAAGCTGCGCTAGCGGCGAGAAGCCGCTAACCATAGGCCCCGTCTGGACTTGCAAGATGAACGACAGAGAGTATATCGAGAGGATCTCAGACCTGGTGAGAGGAGAGTACAGCTACCTGGAAACCCGCGAGAGGATACTAAGCCTCCTGGAAACCCTAGCCTCCGAGTCTACACTCGAGGAGGGGAGACTCCACATGCGCATAGAGCAGGCCGCCTCCTACGCCAGGGTTAACATGCCTAGGAGGGACGAGCTACTCTCCAGGCTGAAGGAGAGGGGCTACCGGGCGGTTAGGAGCCACTATGGGCCAACTAGTATTAGGACCGACGCCACCTTCCAGGAGGTTACTCGGCTACTAGTGGCCCCCTAGGCACCCTCATAGCGTCGCCCCTGCCAGCCTTCAGCTTCCTCTCAAGCCACGCGTCGAGGAACGGGCAGGTTGCAGGGTCGTGGAACTGCCTCCTAGTACACTCTGATATGAAGGGGCAGGTTGCGCAGGGGATGTCCAGCACCGAGCCAATGTTTATCTTGAGGGTTATCGACTCCTCGCTGACCTCCACTGCAGTCAGCTTGTATGTGCGTCTGCCGTTGACTGACACCTGCTGTCTACGTATAAGCCCCCTCTTGGCGAGCCGAAGGACTAGCCTCGACCCTTCCCTGCTGTCTAGGCCAAGCATTTTCCAGAGATCGCTTTGGAGCACTCCATCCTTACTACTCTTTATTATGTCGAGGGCCTTCTTCTCTAGATCGCTTAGCTGCCTTGCCACCCCACTACACCCTCGCTACTTTAACCCGAACGGTATTCCATTGCCTAGGAGTATTGTTGGTCCTCGACACTTATATGTTTAGCCTGCCCATTATCAATATAGAACCTGTAGATGCAATTCCGCAAAAACTCGACCGGGCATAGTTCAAATAAAGACTATGATAACGTAGTCTTTCAGCAAGTACTTGAAAGTCTTCCGGATATTAGCCTCCTTGACCATGGCCTCCCTGGCCACGGCCTGCTGAGTTATCCAGTCGTTGCCCGCGATCCTAGCCATAAGGTATACTGCCGCTGCCGCGACAGCCTCTGGCCTCCTACCTTCAAGCGTCTTACCATCCTTAACCGCTGTCTCCACAAACTTTGAGGCGGCTAGAGCAACCTTCATATCCAGGTTCATTGCCCTCGTTATCGAAAGTATGAATGTCTTAACCCTGGCAACACTGTTTCTCACACCACTCCTAGCCATTGGAGTGTTCTGGGCTCTTACGAGCTTGTTTATTATTCCGAACTCGGAGACTCTCCTGGACACCCTCCACTTCATAGACTTCAAAGTGTCCTCGTCTACGCTGGGGTCTATCTCCCTGATAACATCGATAATCTGCTTCTCTGGTATAGGCCTATTCCTAAGGGATGAAGCCTTGCTGATAGCGTAAAATACTACACCCCACCTCTCCCTACTGTTGATTACGGCGGTGCCTCCATTCTCCTTCGACATCCTCCGAGCCTTGTAGTATGCTTGTATAATGTAGGCAACGTCGGAACTGAGGACTCTGTCCTCGCCAAGCCTCCTCAGGGTCTCTGCTGCCTTCGCCAGCATGTCTCGGAGGGCCTCATCCTTCCGAGAGTCTGGTCCAAGCACCCTAACCTTATGGCCCTTGTGGCCTAGGCGGATGAACCTCTTCCTACCACCCCTCAGGGTAATAGTATTGTTGAAGTCACGCATAGCATTACCTTTTGGGACTAGTACGAGCTGGGGCTGGTAGGAGTACACTGGGTTTCTAGGAGGGGGGGCTCTAGCCAGCCCTTTAATCTGGTTACCGTAGCTTCTCCACTCCTTCCCATCGTCAACTACTATATCATCTATTACCTCTCCTGTTTCCGCGCAGACTCTTACCCCTGTTCGCGGGTCTAGTATTTCTCTTCCTAGACACCTTCTCCTTCCTGCCGCGGGGTCTGATCCTTCCACTTTTGCCGGCACCTCTCCTGGTCTTACTGCGGCCCCGGCCCCTCCTACGCCTCTTCTCCGGCAGTACCAGGAAGACCCTCTTTCCAACCAGGTCCTGGCCGTCAGACACTCGTATCACAGCGTAGGGTTCCTCTACCCGGCCGATTATGTCTACTAGCCTCCCGATCTCCCTGCCTGCCTCGTCTACCACCTTGTAGCCTAGCTGGAGCCTAGAGTTAGGGTCGGCTATCTTCACGGTCGCATAGCCAGCCTTAGTTACAGTGGCCACCTCCCCGATGAGCAGCTTCCTCAACCTGGACCCCGGCAGAGTGTGGGAGGGGCCGGGGCCTTCTAACCTTATCCCACTCGGGGTAATACTGTGACGCAGGGTATAGAAGCGGGCGGCCCCAGACCCGTTACAGAGGAGTTTATAGGTGTCTACCTACGCTTCCTCCTTTTCTCTCTAACCTTCGAGGCTATGAGCCTTAAAAGTTCCTGTTTCGAAGCAACCTTGTCTACTATAATCCTCCCCCTGTGGGTGAACCAGGTTCTTGGATGCCTGGCTTCCTTCTCAATTTCAGGGTTGAGCCCCAACTCTAGGGCGGCCTCGTATAACTCTTCTATCCGAGGATTTGGGACAGCTTCCTCCCTAGAAATCCTCCTGCCGAGACGCCTGGGTAGGTTGGAGTCGAGATAGGAGGTGTAGACGACTACCCTCTTCCCCCTGTATTCCCTCGACATTACTTGCTCTCCTTGATCAATACTGCGTTTACTACTCCGTCCTGGCCGGGCCTAGAAGTC
>CAYRZG010000078.1:0-7114 GCA_964428695.1 uncultured Desulfurococcales archaeon | reverse complement strand
CCGAGCCTCACGCTGTAACAGTACCTGCATATGGTAGCCTCGACCCTGGCGGGGAGAGATGCAAGCCCGTATACTTCGGCGAAGCACTTGGGGCAGAGCCCCCTGACCAGCACGCTAGTCTCGCGGCCACACCTTGGACAGGGTACTCCCAACGCTATAGCCCCTCCCCGCCAGCCGAGGGTCCGGATGATAGTCTTGGGCGAGCCGACGGTAATAGGGGTGGTTGGAGCCGGCGCCCTAGGCACGCTTCTGGCTGTTAGACTAGCGGCCTCCGGGACCCGTGTCATAGTAGTGGACGCCGACCCCAGGGTTGTCGAGGCCGCTAGACAGCGTGGATTGAGCCTCGAGGACGGCGGGACGCTCGCTGCTAGGGTTGAAGCATACCTGCCGGGGGAGGAGCCGGAGAAGGCGGCTGACGCCGTGGTAGTGGCGGTTAAATCCTACCATACCCGGGCCGCGGCCCCAGTGGCGTCTAGGCTCTCCAGGGGCGTGGTGGTAACGGTCCAAAACGGCCTCGGCAACTATGAGGTGCTCGAAGAGCATGCCCCCGGCAGAGTCGTGGTGGGCGTCTCCACGTGGGGTGCCACGAGGCTAGCCCCTGGAAGGTCGAGGCTCGGCGGGAGGGGCGAGATAATCCTGGGCCCCCCGCCGGCGGGGCTCGGGGAGAGCCACCGCCTCCTAGTAGAAGCCCTGGCCAGGGCGGGCCTCAACCCCATGGTCGACGACAGGATATGGCGGAGGGTCTGGGAGAAGGTCGCCGTGAACGCTGGGATAAACCCTGTCACAGCCCTCACGAGGAGGCCTAACGGCGCCGTTGTGGAAGACCCTAACCTATGGAGGGTGGCCAGCGCGGCCGCGGCCGAGGCTGCCATGGTGGCGGAGGCTGAGGGCCACGGCTTCGGAGGCCCGGGGGCGGCGGTTGAGGCTCTCCGCAGGGTCGCCCGGGCCACGGCCGGTAACATTTCAAGCATGCTCCAGGACGTGTTGGCTTGTAGGAGGACTGAGGTGGAAGCGATAAACGGGGAGATAGTGAGGAGGGCTGAGAGGCACGGAGTCGACACGCCGGTCAACACTATACTCTACAGGCTCGTTAAAGGGTTGGAGGCGAGGGAGGAGTGCGGGACCCGTGGATAGCCTCAATCCTGGCCAGACTAGGATACAGGATAGCGAGGGGCCACCCCTACCAGGTCTGGGTGAGGCTCCCCGCTAGACCCTGCACTGCGGCGCTACCCTCGGACGCCCCAGCGGGGGTTGTGGCCAGGGTTAGGGGCGGGAGGCTAGTGATACTCGACCCCGCCGGCTACCTGGAGGTGGGGGCCGAGTATACCGTGTGGAGGCCCTGGGGGCCCAAGGTGGGCAGGGTTGAGACGCTAGGCAGACTCCCCTGGGGCGGGCTAGAGGCCCGGCTTGTGGAGGGTGAGGCGCCCCTATGGGCTCCCGTGGGCCCGGCGGAGTGGTGGTGGAGCATACTAGGCCTCATAGGCGAGAGGCTTGAGGCCGAGAAGCCCTGGCTTGTCATACTGGCCCCGGCATACACGGCGCCATACAGGAGGCCCTACACGTGGGCCCCCCATGTTAGGGTCCCCGGTGAATGCCTGGGAGCCCGGCCCCCGCCGCCCGGGCCTGGGGGACTCCTGCCGGCGGAATGGTGTGGAGGGAGGCTAGGGGTATGTGGAGGCTAGCCTCCTAGCGAGATACTCGGCTACCTCCAACGCCTTCTCATACAATTCGCCCGACACTAGGCCCTGCCGGCGGGCCTCCTCGAGCTGTTCCCTGTCAACGATTCTGGGCTCTTCGCCGGGCTTCTTCACAACGTCTATGTAGAGGTCGAAGTACTTCGCCCTACCATGGCCCACTTCTACAGGGGTGTTGACGTTAGCGTATACTCCCAGTAGCCTGCCGGACTTGTCGAGGTACTCGTGCACCACGTACCAGTCGCCGGGCCTCAGCCTGGTCACACCCCTGTCGCCCGGCTCCTTGACAACTCCTAGAGCATCAAGCACTCCGGGCCTGGTGAATGTCCGGGTTAGGGTGAGTGTCGGCGGGTCCCCGGGGGCTATGGATTCGAGGGTGAAGGGTCCCAGCCGTATCCTACCCCCGGAGGGCTTATGGTGGTCTATCCAAAACCTTCTCCCCACACTCTTCTTGGCCACGTGGTATTCTATGTGGCTGCCTTCCAGGCTGGCTCCGAGGCCTACCGCCTCCTCGGCGCAGTCCACCAGGCTCGACTCGAAGTCTCCGAAGCTCTTGAGCACATGGTGGCCTCTTATAGTCGGCACGACCCTGGCCCTGGCCTCGTCTAGCCTCTCCTTCCCAGTCCTCGGGACGCCTATGAGGGCGATATACTCGCCTCTAGCCACTACCCCCGGCTCCCCGGGCTCCTCGCCTGCCAGGCTCAAGGCCTTCTCCGCCAGGTCGGCCGCCTCCCGTGCCACCTCGTCTAGGGGTGCGCTCCTGCTACTGCTGCGGAAGTGTATGTGTACCCTGGAAGTGTCTACAGCCGAGGCCGCCTCTGCTAGGAGGTCGGCCCTCCTCTCCGGGTCCCGGATGTGCTCGCTGAAGCTGACGCCCTCGCCCGGGACCGAGGCTATAGTGTAGCGGCCCACCAGCCTTACCCCCGGCCTTGCTATCGGCGTGGAGCCCTCCTCTAGCGCCTCCCTCACAATACTAGCCCTAACCCTCCCGGGACCCCTACACTCCTCCACTCTAACCTCGACTCCCTCAACACTCCCCCTACACTCGCCATCAACGTCGAGGTCTACGACAGTGTAGAGGCCCAGCCTCCCCTCCCTCACGATAGCGTGGGGTATCTCCTCCTCCAGGACTCTGGCTACCTCGACCCCAGCCTCCCAAGGGTATCCTATGACCAGCAGGTAGTCTGGGTCGCCCTCAACACTCTTGACCGTGACGTCCGGCGCACCCTCCGAGACGGGGATATTGAGCCTCCTCTGCAGGACCTCGCTCACGTCAGCCAGTAGGAAGCCCCGAGAGTGGAGTATAACGCTCAACGCGGTCGCGTAGATCCCCCTAACCCTAACCTTCACGATCAAAACCATGGCACCCTACAAGGGTGGAGCGGGGCGGGACTAGTCCCTAACCGTCTCGAGTATGCTTATCGCCTGCCATATCCTGGTACGGGCGTGCAGCGGCATGTTCGGGTCCTGGCTTACCTCGTCGAGAGCGCTAATAGCGTTGGCCGCCCTCACGGCGGGCGAGAGGCTTAGATCCCTAAGATACTGTAGGGCGTTGGCCGCCGCCCTCCTAATATTCCTCGGGACCCCCGTGTCGTTCACTATCGCCGCGAGGATCTGCATGGCCATCCGGATCTTAGCCTCGTTATCCAGCGCGGCCGCCATCCAGCGTTCACCCCCAGGGTTAATCCGTGCCCTTACCGGCGTCGAGGCCAGAATATTAGCTCTTCACCCACTAGCCGCCCCAGGGTGGCGGCTGTCTTGGAGGACGCTGTTATAGTGAGGGAGCTCTCCAGGCCGGAAGAGTTCCAGGAGGCTGTAGAGGTGCAGAGGAGTGCCTGGAGAATGCCCGACTACAGGGAGGCGGCGCCAGCCCACCTGCTGAGAGCGCTGGCCGCGAACGGCGGCCTGGTACTCGGAGCCTTCCATAGGGGTAGGCTTGTAGGGGTGAGCTACGGATGGCCGGCGGGCTACTACTTCTACAGCCACGCCACGGGAGTATTGGAGGAGGCTAAGAGCCTGGGCGTCGGATTCCTCCTCAAGAAGGCTCAGAGGGAGAAGGTGCTGGAACGCTATGGTTTAAGCCTTGCAAAGTGGACCTTCGACCCTCTCCAGAGCCTCAACTCCCACTTCAACCTAGCCAAGCTCGGCGCGATAGTTGCCGAGTACCACGTGAACTACTACGGCGAGATTAGGGATGGGGTCAACGCCGGGCTGGGGAGTGACAGGGCGAGGGCGGAATGGTGGCTTACAACCCCCAGGGTACAGCATAGGCTAGACCATGGTGGTAGGCCTCCACTGTGCCTGGAGAGGCTTGAAGCCCTCTCCCCGAGGCCCGCGTTCCGTGTCGAGCACGCCGGCGGAGCCCCCAGGCCCGGGGTGACGCTAGACTATGAGGGTGCAACGATAGTGCTTGTCCCCACGCCCAGGGACCCCGGGAGGCTTAGAAGCGTGGACCCCCGCCTCCCCAGGGCGTGGAGAGAGGCGACTAGGAGCGTGTACCAGTCCCTCATCCCTAAGGGGTATGTTCTAGTCGATAACATTCCCGGCGGGGAGGGGTATACTTTCAACGTGCTCTGGAAGGCCAGCCTAGGCGATATCCTGGCGGGCCCGGAGCCTTGGAGGGACTGCTAGCCCGCCACCACTAATAGCCCCGGCGTGCCCGGGGGGTCGCGGTGCTGGGCTTGGCATCCAGGGTCCCTGGGAGGCTGGGGGAGAGGCTGGAGGAGTGCGGCGGCCTCCTCCAGGTTGCGCTCGACCTCGACGATATTGCCGTGGCTGTTAGGATTGGCTTCCAGGCGGCTGTCTCTCCTGCAGTGGTTCTCGAGGCCGGCACGCCCCTGGTGAAGGTGGAGGGGCTCAGGGCTGCCAGGATTCTTAGGGCGCTCCCCCAGGAGCCCGTGGTGGTCGCCGACACTAAAACCTTCGACACTGGCAGGCTGGAGTTCACCCTAGCCCACCGCTATGGCGCCGACGCCGCCACGGTCCTAGCGCTGGCCCCAGACGAGACCATCGAGGAGGCCGTTTCGGCCGGGGAGGAGCTAGGCATGGCAGTGATAGGCGACCTCATAGGCCACCCGGACCCCGTGGAGGGGGCCAGGAGGCTTAGGAGGCTCGGCGTACACGTGGCACTACTGCATATAGGCATAGACGTGCAGAGGAGGCTAGGCATAACGGCCGGCCAGATACCAGACCTGGTAGCCAGAGTGAGGGAGGCCTTCCAAGGCCCGGTGGCAGTTGCGGGCGGCGTTAAGCCCGGCGAGGCCGGGACCCTGGCCAGGGCGGGCGCCCAGATAATAGTGATAGGCGGGGCCATCACCAAGGCCTCCGACCCTAGAGGGGCGGCCGCCGAGGCGGTTCGCAACATTAGGCCGGGGTGCCCCTAGCTTGCCCCTAAGCCTCCAAAAGCTGTCCGCGCCGGAGGCCGCGCGCCTCCTCGCCGAGTCGCTGGTGGTCCTCCCAACCGGGAGCCTGGAGCAGCACTGTAACGCCCCGCTCGGCCTGGACGCAATGCTTGCAGAGGCGTTGGCCTGGAGGGCATGCGAGAGGCTCGAGGAGGCCGGGGTCCAGTGTGTGATAGCCCCACCCCTAGCCTACGGCTTCAGCCCGGAGTGGACCTCAGCCCCGGGCACTGTTTCCATACCGGCACCCGTCTACGTTGGCCTAGTCAAGTCTATACTCGTAGGCCTAGCCCGCTCTGGTGCTAGGAGGGCGGCGATAGTAAACGGCCACGCCGGCAACAGCGGCCTCCTCGAGGCGGCGGCCAGGGAGGCGGTGCTCGAGTCCCCCAGCCTAACAGTAGCGGTAGTAGACTATTGGAGGCCCGCTGGGGCAAGGCTGGGCCACTGCACCGGCCTAGAGGAGAGGCTGGCACGGGAGCTCCTAGGCTTAAACATTGAATGCAAGTGCCCCGAGACACTCGAAACCCCACCCTATAGGGCCGCCACAGGCCCCCACGGCCTCGCAGGCATACCCTCCGAGGCTAGGCCCGCCGAGGAGATAGTAGCCTCCCTCGCCAAAGCACTACTCGAGGCCTCAAAGCTACGCCGAGGAGACCCGCTAATCTAGGGTGCCCCCCATGAACCCCCACTGCGCCAGGCCGGAAACCCTTAGAGAGGCGGCGGAAACCATAAAGAGGGCGATAGCGGAGAGAATGCTCACAATAATACTAGCCACCTGCGAGACCAGCTACGAGGGCAGAGCAGCCAGCCACGGGACCCCCGGAGACCTAACGATAATAGTGAAGCCCGACGGCGCACTACTAGTACACGCCCCCCACGGGTACAAGCCGCAGAACTGGCAGCCCCAAACCAAGACCATAACAGTAGACGTCAAAGACGACGCCCTCATAATAAGAGCGGTCAGGGAGAGGCCGCGAGAGATACTCACACTAAAATGCGGCAAACCGCACGCCATAATATCCTGGAAACCCTCGGAGAAGCCCCAACACTACATGTACCTGTCAGAACACGAGATAAGAGACACGATAGCAAGAGACCCCACAATAATAGAGGAGGGACTCCACATAGTAAGAGTAGAGAAACCCGTAGACCCAGGCTTCATAGACCTCTACGCCAGAGACAAGAACGGGAGACTCGTAATAATCGAGCTGAAGAGGGTCAAAGCGGGAGAAGCGGCCGTGAGACAACTACTAAGATACGCAGAAGCACTACGCCGGAAAGGACACGAAAACCCCCGACTAATACTGGCAGCCCCAGACTTCACCGAAGCAGCAATAACACTCGCCGCCAAGACAGGGGTAGAACTAGCGAGAATAGACCTGCAAAAACTATGGGAGAAAACAAGACAATCCAAAACCAGGAGGCCAAGCCTAGAAGACTACCTCTAACCCCTACCAGCCAAAGCCTCCTCAGCAGCAACCTCCGGGTTAAAACTCACATACTGAACCATACTCCCACGGATAAACACCTTCCCCAAAACAGCCTTAACCTCCTTACCCCCACCCTGCAGCCTCACAGCATTATCCAACACAAGATTCATAGTCGAATCCGTAGCAACCAGAAGACCCACATACTCACTACCATCCTTAAGCCTCACATATATCTCACGGTTAACAGCATTCCGCAAATACTTCAGGGGACTCCCACCAGCCACAGCCCACACACCAACAACCACACACACCCACACCAGATAAAAACAAAGCCCCAAACAAACCCTCATCAAACCTTCAACTCTCAAACCCTTATCCTCCTGATGGGTATACCCTGATGATCAATCTACAAACCACAGGTTTGCGAAGACTTTGAGTGTCTTGTAGTGATTGGAAGTAGGCTCTGAAACCCTCCATCACGGGAACTATCGGAAACCTGTACAACTCTCTCAGCGATGGTCTAGATTGCCCTGAGACGATTGGAAGTAGACTGGGCGGGGTGAAGTGAAAGCCAGGGTCCCCGGGAGCCCTT
>CAYRZG010000077.1:0-7288 GCA_964428695.1 uncultured Desulfurococcales archaeon | reverse complement strand
CCAATGTTCCTAATCTGCTCGATGTTCCCCATTATCTTCTCGATCTCTGATACGACCTTTACCCTTGCTCCCATCTACAGCACCCCGGGTGCTCGCACCAGTCTAATCCACAGGACTACGCCCAGTGTAGGGTTTATAAAGTAAGGGATCGAGACCGGCGTGGGTTACACGAAGTCCTCGAGGGTAGACTTGGGCTTCCTGCCAGCCTCTGGCGAGTACTTTGCCTTCAGTATCCTCTTTATCGTTTCAGCCTTCTTTTCGCCTACCCCCGGTATCTTCGCGAGTTCGGCCATGCTGGCGTTCACGAATGCTTCTATTGTACCGAAGTGTTCTAGTATCTTTTCGGCTGTTTTGGGGCCGATGCCCGGGAAGGACTGTACTATGTACAGCTGCCACTCTCTTGTCGAGGAGAGCTTCGGCTTCTTATGTATGACGGCGCCTTTACGCTTGCCCGATGCTGCTCTTCTCGCTATCGATGCTATGATCTGCGCCGTGTGCTCTTCGCCTTCACTATAGATTATCCTAGCACCATAGTCTAGCGTTAGCGTTACCAGGGCTGCGGTTAGCTGCTTATGCCTAGACCTGTACCTGCGGAGGCGGAAAGGGTCCCCTTCAACAATATAGATGACTAGCGGGTACGAGTCTGCTAGCCTGCCGGCCTGCTCGAAGAGCCTCCCGTCGAAGAGGCTCTTGGCGAAGTCTGGTGCACTCTTCCTTTCAATGACTATGTCTCCCGAGACTAGATAGTCTCCTAGAGGGAGTTGCTTCCTCACTACTGTAACTCCTAGGGCCTCCAGGAGCGATGGTATGCCGCTCTTCTCCTCCCTAATGTCAACGTATACTATGGGTTTCTCCTCGGCCATTACTCCTAGCCTCCACGCACTTTCTTGCAACCTTGCCAGGCAGGCTTCTAGCTATCCTGTCAGCTACTTCTTCCGGGGACCCTGCTATAAGGGGTACGTGTGCCATGCCTGCCCTCTCATGTCCTCCTCCCTCTCCTCCGAGCTTCTCAGCTATGTACGATGCTACGAAGTCGGCTCTCACGCCAGCCTTTACTGCCCTGTCACTTACTCTCACTGCTACACGATATCCTGCACGCTCCTGCTTGACTGCGACTGCAACGTCCGCTCCTAGGTCGACTAGGGCGTTTGCAACCCTACTCTCGAAGCTGCCAACATGGGTTACGGCAACAATTATGTCTCCACAAGATCTGGCGACCCTTGCTCTGGAAGCCCCAACGACCCTAGCGTAGCGCTCTGAGAATTCTACGGCATCCCTTCTACGCTCGCTTTTCGGCGGCTTACCGCCACACTCGGAGAGGTATTGAAGGGCCTGGAAGGTGTAGATGCCTGGGCTGGACAGTCGTCGAGTGTCATAGTAGATGCCCGCGTAGGCTACCGAGGCTACTGCCTCGTGAGGGCAAATAGCTAGGGCTTCGGCCACCACTACCAGTATCTCTGTAGTCGAGCCGGCCTTCGGATCAGATATTACAGTCGACCCGTCATAGAGGGTCCCGGGGGCATGGTGGTCCACGACTAACCTAGCCTTCTCTCTAACAATGTCAGCCGCGTCGCCAAGCTGTGTATAGTTGGATGAGTCTACTATAACCGCCAGACTTGACTCTTGCAGATGCTCCACGCCACAATTGTTCACGTCCAAGGATAGGCTTAGGATAATGCTCTTAGACTGGGCTGATACGCCCTCCGGGGTGAGAACGCATGATCTTACACCATATGCTCCTAGCACGTCTCTAGCTAGGAGTGCGGCCCCGATTGCGTCGGGGTCAGCGTTCCGGTGGGTCACGATTACCGCGCTAGAGTGGGGTCTTACTGCGTCTCCGAACTTTCTTGCCCACTCGTACACCCGCCTTCTTCTCGAAAACCTCGACAGCAGCCTGTATTGCAGCCTCGATCACCTCTTCCAGCTTCCTCTTGTCTACACGTGCCCTGTAGGCTTCTATGTCGAATACTAGATTCTTTGGCCCGACTTCATCATACTCTACTGTTACGAGTATGGAGAATCTGGAGGCGTGCCTGCCCAGCGCGTTTTCTAGTACTCTAACAGCCTCCTCCTGCGCTGCCACCATGGCTTCCACTATCTTGTCTTCATCCCCCCGCCGCGGGGCGTCCTCCACCTGCTATCAGCCTCCGTATCTCCTCCTCTAGCCTCTTGGCTTCCTCCTGTAGCTTCTCGATTGCCGAGTTTAACCCTTTTAGCTTGACTTCTAGGCTCTCCTTCTTCTCCTCTAGCTCCTTAATCACCTGGTCCTTGTTTGTCTTGACCAGCACGACGCCCAGATTCTTGTAGACCTCTACATCTTCTCCTAGCTCTTGTAGCTCCTTCAACACCCTATCTATCTCGTTGAGCGATGCCAGCAACACGCTCCTATCTCTAACCATCCTGTCCAGGGACGCCTGGATCTCGCGAAGCTTTCTAAGCCTAGCCTCGACCTCCGGCGGGACTTTCTCTATGGACGCCACAGCCGGGCACCGGGGGATGCGCCCCCATAGCCCCTATTATAGTTCAGCATACGCCAGCCTCTAGAAGAGTCCTGTAGGCCGCGTGGACTAGGAGCAGGAACGAGTTCGAGAGAGCCCTAAGGCCCGTGAGGTCACTAGCCTCAATGGTAACTATCAAACACTCGTCTTCAAACCTTAACGTTACTCTCCCCTTTTGAGGCGCCGGCTGCCTCTCCTCGGCCTGGAGGCCACGATACACGTGGATAGTGCAGCTTCCCAGACATAGCCTATACTCGGCCTTCAAGCCTCTTCACCATCTGGGCAGGTTTACCTAGCCTTAGTACTGGCCCTACCTCACGGTCTCTCCACTTGAAGTGCATTAGTACCGTCCTCTCATCTAGCCCTCGAAGCACTGCCACTACATCGTCTTCTCCGGGCTCTTCTAACACGGTGGCATGGAACGCCACTATCATTGCGTCCGCGAACTCGTCCGCTACGGGAGAGCCATCGACCTCGACTATCAACCTCCTCCTGGTAGAGGGGTATCCGTGTCCCGCCTCCCTTCCCAGCTTCACACCTTTAATTATAAATGTTACAATATTCGCTAATGTTTCTCCACTGGGCTCATACACTCTCAGTATACCAGGGTTCCCCCGTCTCTCGCCTATAATAACCACCCTCTCGGCGCCCGTCAACCTAGCCTCTGCAGCTAGCTCCTTCATGGACAGATGGCCCCTCGTCAGCCTAACACCGCCAGGCAGGGTCTGGGCTAGGTCTTTAACGAGAGATCTAACTCTTGGGGATGGCCTCCTGCTCGTCGTTATTAGGATTTTGGGCAGGAGGGGTCCCCCAGGCTAGTACACCTTCCTAACAATATACCTCTTAAAGTACGGTGCTAGGCCGGATTTCGGCGTATACGCTCCTCCCGCCCACTTGGCGCCGCACTTCTTGCACACCCATATTCCGACGGACTCCCTCTTCACAGTGCCCTTACTGCCGCAGAAGGGGCACTCGTGGGGCCCCTTCTTCCTTATCAGTATGTCTCGCACTCGCTTCCTCACGCTAACTCCATAGCGTGGCCCGTAGCTTCCGACTGGGCCTACGATCTTTGTTCTTCTAGCCATGGCCTTCTACCCCCTGCCTCTCTACGGGTAGCCTGCCACCAAGAGCTTCCTCTAGAGATTTAAAGTATACGTTGGCCGCCTGTTTCGCTATTTTGAGCGCCCTATATAGCTCGTCTAACGTGATGGCGCCCATGCCGGTCTTCTGGGCTCCCACTATCCTACCGTTCTCGTCGAATGCGAAGACTATTCTAGTATCAGATACGGTCTCCTCGTCCAAGTTGGGATCGGCTATTATATAGTCTCCTATCTTCGCTATAGTCGAGGTTAAGACTATGTGGTTTAGCTTCAGCGGGCCTATCGTTTTCTCCCGCACTATCTCGATATCGCCGGTTTCATATTCTTCGTAGTCGGGGAGCTTCGTCGTTGCAAGGGCTGCCATAGTGGCTAGCATGCTCGCGTCGAATAGGTTTCCATCATGGTTTAACACGTAGATGTCTATGAATAGTACCCATACTTTCTCGCCGGGGCGTATTACTAGCGCCTTCCTATCTACGGCATTCACCTCCCTAATGCTCCTGTCTATCACTCTAGCTAACTCTATCGCGTTCTCGTCTGGAGGGCCTGGCTCGAACATTGGCGATGCTAATGGCACGAATTCAGCGTTAACAGTTATCACTCCCTCGTCTGGCGTGTCTCTAAACGGGCTGCCAATCTCCGCCTTGACGCCCACCATCACCTGTGTGGCGCCAAGCCTTACTAGGGCGGATCCCTCAGCCTTCTCTATTACGCCAGTCTCTATCTTCACATTTCTCGGCGTCACTATATCTCTATCATCAACCCTGAGACCCTTCGCTATTAGCGAGAGTATAGTGTTCTTCCTCAGCTCTGGGACTATGGGTATCCTAAACGGAGTCAGGCTCACTCCGACCTCACCTCCCTGGAGAATGCATACTTCTCCTTCAAAGCCTTCTTCTCCAGCTCGACTAGCTGTCTTATAGCCGAGAGCGCCATGTCCATTGCCTTGCTCAGCTCCTCCTCCGTTAGGACTCCGTTTAGCTGGAAGAGCGTGATCTTCCCAATGTCTGGAGCCGCAGCCACTGGCAGGTCAGCCTCTCCCGAACCATCCTCTATCTCGTCAACGTCTAGGACTAGTACCCCGTCTATTTTCCCCACAGCCACGCCAGCGACTAGCGCCTTCATAGGTATACCAGCGTCAGCCAATGCGAGACTCGCTGCCGTAACAGCGGCCGTCCTAGTCCCCCCATCGGCTTGAAGGACCTCTATGAACACATCGATAGTCGTTCTCGGGAACAGTTTAACTAGCACAATGTCCTCGAAAGCCTCCCTTATTACTTTAGACAGCTCCACCTCTCTACGGGAGGGCGCAGGACTCTTCCTCTCCCACGTGGAGAATGGAGCCATATGATACCTAACCCGTAGCAATGCCCTGTCAGGGAGGACCATGAACCTCTGCACCGGCTCCCTGGGGCCGTATACTGCTGCTATCACCTTAGTCTTCCCATACTCCACGATGGCGGACCCGTCACTATTGTCTAGCACGCCCACCTGCATGCGGACAGGCCTCATTTCCTCGGGAAGGCGACCATCATGCCTCCTGCCAAACTCGTCTATCAGCCTAACCTGCGCCTTACCCCCCACTACGCCTCACCTATACCCTTAATCTTTTTGAGCTCCTGAATGTACTTCTGAACTCTCTCGGTGAGTCCAACAGTGTGAGCCTCTCTCTCAATCATTTTGATCGCCAGCACCATTATCGACTCCAGGTCCTTGTTCGGACACAATATATGTATCCTACCGTTCACGGCGACGAAGATTTGACACCCAGTCTCGCTTTCAAGCATGTTTAACATGCTCTTCTTCTTACCTATGACTCGAGGCACCTTGGCAGGCTGGATTTCGACAATCTTACCTTCAGTTATCTTTCCGAGACCCTCACCGTTCACTGTTAGAAGGGGGTTCCTAGACCTATCGAATGCTACAACCTTTGCTTTTATGTAGTCCCCTACTTTCAGGTATCTAGTCAGGTCGTCGGTTAGAGGGTTGTACGGCCTGCCTAGGAAATCCTGAGCCGTGAGCACCGCCGCGTAGGGAGAGTTAATATCGACAAACCAGTTCATGACTCCAATAGAGCTTACTAGTCCTATCACCACATCGCCCGGCTTCGGAACATACACGTGTAGTAGAGGTATGAAGTTTGGCTTCTCCCCTCTAAGGTCGAGGAGGCCTACTACTGTCGCAACCTTCTTCCCACCAATGTCTATGACGTAGGGCTCCTTACCCTGTACATCATCTGGCAGGGTGTCACCAGGTGCGACAATAACCCTGTCCTGTCCGGCCACTACTTCATCACCTTCACGTCAATCTTAGCCTGCCCACGGGCGAGCTGTTGAATCCTGTTTACTACTTCAACCTGTGAGCCCGCGGGTATCTCTATCTCCGCCACCAGGGTCCCGTCGTGGCGCCAATCGGTTTTAACAATGCTACCCATTCTGGCAAGCTCCCTGTATAGTCGACCCGCATAGGAGGGCGGGACCTCGACCCTCACTAGGGCCTTTGCCAGCCTTATCGGCATGATCCTAGCGATCTTCCTTACCGCCTCTACCGCCTGCGTCTCCGCGTCCTTGAATGGGTCAACGCCAATCCTAAGCTCTTCGAAGGCGGCCTCAATCCTCTTTTCCGGTATCGGTTTGCCCGTCTTAGGATCAATAGCATTCTTGGCAATATATGTTATTATTTGTTTCTTCTTTGCCTCTATTAGCTTCCTCCTCTGCTCCTCTGTCAGCTGTATATTACCCTCTCTCAGTATCTTCTCTGCAATCTTCCTAACATCGTCAGTGCCGAACGCTTTCCTAACCGCCTCTGGACTAGCTTTCAAACCCTTCCTCGTATCCTTGTAGATGATGTCGGACCATAAAATATCGTCGATGTCTACTCTCTCACCCTCTTTGAACTTGAATGCAGGATCGGGCCTCACAAGTATCTCGAACCTCTGACCCTTAACCTCTATCCATGCGACAACATAGTCTTGCTTCTTAACCATAATACTGCCACCCTTATCTACAGGAGAAGAGTGGGGGTATAACGGTTACCTAGTCTACGATAACAGCTTGTCCTTTATGCTTTCCACTATTTTTACGATCTCTTCTTTTGTGAGCTTCTGGAAAGTCTTGTCTTCAACCTTAACATAGCCTATCTCCACTAGTCTTGGGAATTCCTGTAGTATCTCCTCTGGCTTCTTCTTCTCGCCGCTCTCGACTTTACTCTTGAATAGGGCCTGGATAGCCAGCTGTATTAGCTCTTCAAGGCTGAGGTCCTCCTTGTAGTTCTTCTCGAGGAATTCGTTTACTATACCCTCCCCGGACCCGATGGCTACTGCGTAGTAGCTGAAATACTGGCCTCCAGGATCGGTTTTTAGAAGCCTTGTCGTGCCGTCGGGGTTTACACCCCCGAATATTAGGGAGACCCCGAAGGGTCTAACGCCGCCGTGCTGAGTGTATAGCTGCTTTATGTCTGAGATTGCCTTGGCTACGAAGTCTACTGTTGCCGGTTCCCCGTAGAGTAGCCTGTGTCTCACGGCTATTAGCCTGGCCTGGTCGATGAGGACTCGGCCATCGCTACCCATTCCAGCGAAGGCTACGCCGATGTGCTCGTCTACCTTGTATATCTTTTCTATCGAGTCTAGGTCGAGTAGCTTGGTCAGCTGCCTCTTCTCGGCCGCCAGTACTACTGCAGACTTACTCTTGA
>CAYRZG010000076.1:5255-7289 GCA_964428695.1 uncultured Desulfurococcales archaeon | reverse complement strand
CCGGAGGCTCTCGCCGCCCTATGATGTAAGCCTTCCCGAGCTGGCTGTTCGCCGACCCTCCTCTCTATGACTAGGCTCCTGACCGGAGCCCTGCCGGAGGCTGTTATGCGCCTGTACCATTCAAGCCTCTCCCAGGCTAGCCTTACCGCCCCGCTCCAAGCGTTTGGGTCCCTGGCCTTGGCTAGGGCGGCTATCGCAGCCAGCTGGGCGCCTCTAGCCAGGGGTGGCATGTCTCGGCGGACGGCTATGACCCCCTTCATTTTCACTCCGCCGTCTTCTAGGAGGCCGTAGTACTTGTTCACGGCTCCCCTCCCCCTCTGGGTTGGCGGTATGTAGAGCCACACGTAGCCCGCCTCAAGCCTAACGGGGACCCCTACATGCCCCGCTATCCTCTCGGCCAGCTTGCCGACGCCAAGCCTGGGGTCTACTGGTTGTATGAATATCGAGTCCACGATACTGTGTACCAGCCTGTAGCCGGCCTTCTCAGCCTCCTCCTCCGCCACGCTCAAGGCCCACCTCGCCAGGGCGGTTACGGTCTCGTAGGCTGTTATCGAGCCGAAGAGGCTGTTACGGTAGCCTAGGTAGCCGAAGCCCGAGACTAGTATCCACTTGAGCGCCTCTATACGCTCGGCCACCCTCGGGTCCCGGGGCTGCGCTTGTTTCAACGCCAGCCTCCTCTCCACAAGCCTGCCTAGCACCGTGGACACCAGCCCTGGGGGCCTCGAGCAGACCTTGGCTTGGCCGGCGGGGAGTCTCAGGGGGTCCCTGCAGCCTGGCCTGGCAACTGTCTCGGCGCTAACGTTGAACCTGGAGATTAGGCTCGGGTAGAGGCTGGAGTAGTCGAGCTGGTATACCCTCCAGTATACGCCGGGCTCGGGTATCCTCGCAGCCCCCGCCATGTCTGCCTCCACGAGCCTCCGGAGCGGCCTGAAAGACTCGCCCCTAGGAGCCTGGTCGTCTACCAGGTAGCGGCGCCTCCAAGCCTCCCAAGCCTCGGCGGCTGTAAGTATCTTCCCAATCGCAGCCCCGTGGGCCATACTGTAGGGTAGCCAGGAGACACGCATCCACTCGACGAGACCCCACACGCCAACTAGGCTACGGTCCTCCTCAAGCCAAAGCCAGGCCCCCCGGGTAGAGTAGGGGCGGAGGCGCCAAGACACGGGGGTACGGGCGGCGACAATATGGGGCCTACACTCGGCGAGCACGCCTACAGCCTCCTCCTCGCCCCCCACACGCTCAACCCGCCCACACGCCTCGACAAGGTAAAAGTCGGGGCGCTCGCCATCATGATAGATGGGGCCGTGCCAGGAATACGCTTCAACCCTCGCAACCCGGAGCGGGGGAGGCTCATAGAAGGGGTCCCAGGGGTCACACTCCCCTCTCAGTGGGCAGCCGGGAGGCCTGCCGAGGCGCCAGAGCATCTCGACTAGCATTCCAGGATACTTGTTAACCCTCCTCCCAACCCCCAGAGCCTCAAGCCTGGAAGCCACCCTGCCAACAAGGCGTGGAGGTCCCTCCAAGACTAGGATTTCGACACGCCTATCATACCATGGGGGGGCGAGCCACTCCTCAACCCAGGCTTCAACACCCTCAACGCCACGGGCCAGACGCTCGCCGGGAGCACGCAAGGGGAGGACATAGGCTCTACCCTTGGCCTCCACTCTATGCCAGGCTAGACCCTCACCGGTAGCAACGCCTAGAACTAGCGTGTCCCCGTCGAGCCTAGCATCCATGAAGATACCGTCGATAAGGTCGTTATGGGAGGCCTGCTGTAGTCTAGCCGAGACGCGCGTCAAGTCAACCACCGCCAAGGAGGGCTTTCAGCCTCGAGCCGAATGCTGCTCACACCGCCTCCTCACCGCCAGTAGCATTCCGAGAAGCAGTGGTTCTAGGGGGTCGTGCATTGGCACGTACCTGTAGGCTTCCAGTATCCGTAGGGCCTCGTCTACTAGTTCTTCGAGTAGCCTCCTGTCGTCGGGGCTTCTAAGGTGCCTGGCCAGCCTCCTTAGCCTGTCGGCCTCGGCCTCTACAAGT
>CAYRZG010000076.1:0-5155 GCA_964428695.1 uncultured Desulfurococcales archaeon | reverse complement strand
GCTTCTAAGGTGCCTGGCCAGCCTCCTTAGCCTGTCGGCCTCGGCCTCTACAAGTCCTCTTGCAGCGGGCGCGGTCCTGCCCATAGCCATGCCACCCCCAGCTCCTGCCAGGACACGTGCCTCCTCTCCGGGACCCTCTTGGCGGGATGCTTGACCAGCTCGGCCAGCACCCCCCTCGACCCGGTGTGGAGGCGTACCATGACGTGCACGCTGTGGTGGTGGAAGTTTCCGCCCTCAGGCCTCCAACGGCCAAACTTACTGTGGCGGTTCACGACCACCACTAGCGCGTCTCCCGCAGCCCTGCGGAGGGCCGCGGTTAGCGGGGTTAGCCTATCATACGCTATGGGCGTGGCTGGAGAGTAGAGGTAGGGGTCGACTACGACTATAGTCTTAGCCCCAGTCTCGACAGCGTCCGCTAGAAGCTTGGGGACGTCCACAAGCCTAAAAGCCCTCGCAACCAGGATATTATCCACGCTCGCCCCCCGAGCCCTAGCCAGCCTCTGGACCAGGAACGGGTCAAGCCCGCCGAACTCCTGCACGTGAACAACGGCTACAAGCCCGCGGCGGGCAGCCTCAGCAATAGCATGATGCCCCACGAGCCCGGCTAGCCTCCTCTCACCATAGAATTCCACCACCCACCCGGACTCGGGTACCGGCTGGACTAGATTGTCTAGGCTGGGGACCCCTGTTACACGCGCCAACGCCTGGCACCATTCTAGAAGTGTCCCGGCCCCCAGGCTGACGGGAGTATTCTAGGGCAAGTCTGTGTTAACCCGATGTTTTCACATCCTCCACTATCCTAGCCCCACTCCTCTCCATTGTACGGTATACTGGGCATAATCGTGCCACTAGCCTAGCTATCCTCTCAGCCTCCTCCCTACTACATCCCTCCACGTTGTAGGTTATCCTCGCCCACCTGAGGCCGTAGCCAACCTCGAAGCTCATCTCAACTTCTACGTTTAGACTGTCGAACTCTACGCCTAGCGAGCCGGCTATCATTTCGAACATGAGGGCCTCACAGGAGGCTAGGGCCGAGGCAAGCAAGGCTAGGGGGCTAGGCCCGTTATCCTCCAGTTCGCTTCTTACAACGACCCTGTATCCTCCGGCGTCAACGTTGACCGTTCCAGTGCCAGCCTTTAGGCTCGCCTTAGCCTTTACGGGTTCCAGGCCCTTCTCCACCATGTGCCACCATGCGTGAATCACCATAGCGCCTGGAATATATTCTAGCATATATAGTATATATTTAGGTGTGGGTTCGTTCAAAGCTACTTGTGTGTTAATGTGAGAACCCTAGAGTACTCCCTGATTATAGTCCGGTCGATGGCCGCCTCTAGGATGTCCTGGGCGTACCCGCTTATCCTAGCAAGGCTTAGGGCAGCATGGCTTAGTGGAGGGTTGCTAGTGTTTTCATCCCTCACCCTCCTAAGCTCCCTTGCTAGTCTAGATGCTTGGTTAGCCCAGCGGTTAGCCTCCTCTAGGCTCGGCTCCTCCAATAGTCTTGCAGCCTCGGAGACAATTCCTCGTAGCTCTCCCATGTACCGTGTTAGCTGGGTTAACCCACGAATACTCCTGGAGGCCAGGGTTGAGACTATCGTGGTATGGTCGCCTATCCTCTCGAGGCTCTTGACTCCAAGGAAGACGTGTGGGGCCTCGGCCGGGGTTAGGTCGAGGTTGCCGACGGTGGAGCCTAGTAGGAGGCTTCTAGTCAACTGTCTCACCAGGTAGAGGTAGAGCCTATCTACTATATCGTCACGCTTCGCCACCTCGGAGGCTAGCCTCGAGTCGCCTCTGGTTATAGCAGTTTCCAGGCTCTCCATCATGCCTGTGACGGCTCGGCGCATCTTCCTGTAAGCGTCCCAGAACCCCATCCTATAGTCGTCGAGGACAGCGTAAAGCCTGTAGACTCCAGGCTCCACCTCTAATACCTCCACGCCCAAGAGTATGTTCCGCAGCTGGTCGACGAGCCTCTCAACCTCCCCGGCAGCCTCCTCCGGGTAGGCTATCTCTATTACGTCGGCCCCGGCGACATAGTATGATACTATCCTGCGAATCCCCCCGCTATAGTCTCCGGGACTATACTCTACCCGCACATGCCTCGATTCTCCCCTCCTTTCATCCTCGCGATATGGCTCTATCAGGAGCTGTCCGCTAGGCAGTACTGTTAGTCGGAGGCGGGACCCCTTCACCAGGCCGTGTGAGACAGCCCAATCCTTGGGTAGGGCAACAGCATAGGTGGTGCCGCCGACAAGCTGGACCCTTCTAACATACTCTCCAGCAACCAACCCTCGCGCCCAGGCTACTAGTCCTACATAGCTCTATATAGTTTCAGGCTAGCCTATGTTCTCTACTAGGGAATTCTACTAAAACAGGAGGCTGTCTCCTCGCCCCCCGGGGATGACAGGGTATTGGCTAAGGGGAGGAGGGGGGCCTCCAGAGGGCTGCTAGCATATGCTATACTAGTAGCTGCACTACTAGCATATACTGTAGCGGCTGGAACGGGATGCAAGGCCGCCCTCCAGGGTAGTGGTAGTAGCTTCCTCTACCCGCAGCTCGAAGCCTGGATACAGGCGTTCCAGGAGGAGCACCCGGACATTGTGATAAACTATAACCCGACGGGAAGCGGGACGGGGCAGAACCAGTTCCTACAGCGCGTCGTAGACTTCGCGGGCAGCGACCCTCCACTCAAGAGGAGCGACTGGGAGAGGCTCCAGGGTAGGGTGATCCAGCTCCCAGTGATACTTGGCGCTGTCGCAATAGTCTACAATATGCCGGGTTTGGAGGGGCACCTCAACCTGTCGGGCGAGGTCCTGGCTAAGATATACCTTGGCAAGATACGCTACTGGGACGACCCGGAGATAGTGAAGCTCAACCCCAACGCTAGGCTGCCGCACGAGGAGATTATTGCAGTACACAGGAGCGACTCGAGCGGCACTACCAACGTGTTCACACTCTTCCTACACAAGGCCGCCCCCGACATATGGCCCGAGTCTATGGTGGGCAAGAGTATAGAGTGGCCCGTAGACTCGACCGGCAGGGGTGTTGGAGGCAAGGGCAACCAGGGTGTGGCAGAGCAGGTTAGACAGAACCCTTACAGTATAGGATACGTCGAATACAACTATGCCCTGAAGGTCGGCCTCCAGTATGCTTGGATTGTTAACAGGGAGGGCGTCCCTGTCCCCCCAAGCCCGGAGACCGTGCAAGCCGCCGCGAAGGCTGCGGTGGGCAAGCTACCCCGGGACCCGAGGGACGATTGGAGCGGAGCCTTCGACGCCATAGTATACGCTCCGGGCCGCGACAGCTATCCTATCACTAGCTTCAGCTTCCTCATACTCTGGACCCACTACAGTGACCCCGGCAAGGCTCGGGGGCTCTCAGTCTTCCTCCAGTGGATCGCAACCGAGGGCTACAATCATGTCGTGGAAGGCTACGTTCCCGTCCCCGGGGAGATACGAGAGATGATACTAGAGGCGGCCAGGATCATAGGTGGTGGACAGTGAGGGGGGTTCCGAGGGAGGATAGGCTGTTCTACTACAGCCTCCTACCATTCGCCGCCGCAACAGTGGCGATAATACTACTGCTCGCGGCAGTGCTAGGCTACTATAGCCTCCCAGCCCTCAAATACTACGGTCCAAGCATACTGGTAGAGAAGGAGTGGAAGCCCAGCGAGACGTCGCCAGACCAGGCCAGGTACGGCCTACTAATACCCCTCCTCGGCACGCTAGCCACCGCAACAATAGCCGTGCTTGTAGCTGTACCGGTCGCCCTTGCAATGGTGGTCGCCACGGAGGAGATCCTACCATACAGGCTTAGGGATAGCCTGGGAGGCGTGGTAGACGTTATGGCGGCGATACCCACGATAGTCTACGGCCTCTGGGGACTAGAGGTTCTAGCACCCCTCCTGAAAGAACACGTCTACCAGGGCCTCAACGACAAGCTGGGGTGGGTCCCGCTATTCTCATGCAAAGCATACACTGGGGCGTCATACATGACGGCAGGCCTACTACTCGCAATCATAGTCCTACCCTACATCTACGCTATAGTGAGGGAGGCGTACAGGAGTATACCGTCAAAGTATAGGCTAGCAGCATACGCGCTGGGAGCCACAAGGCTAGAGACCGTAAGGATACTAGTCGGGATAATCCGCCCCGCAATAGCGGCGGCAGTGCTACTAGCCTTCGGCAGGGCCGCAGGCGAGACTGTGGCAGTGGCACTAGTGGTGGGCTCCGCCTTCAACCCTCCAACATGCCTGCTAGCCCCAGGCTACACTATAGCAAGCCTCGTAGCAAACCAGTTTGGAGAGAGCTTCTACTATCCGCTAATGGCTAACGCACTCTACCTGGGAGGCCTCATCCTCCTAGTCATCGGTATCGTGGCGAACATTCTCGGGCTTAGGCTGCTTGCGGGGGCGAAGGGACGTGTGGAAGCGTAGACTCATACTAGACCGGCTCTTCACAATACTCGCACTAGCACTTACACTACTAGGGGTGGCACCCCTACTCCACCTACTAGCAACCGTAGCAGTGCGTGGAGCCGAAGCGCTGGCCAGGGCGGGTATAGGGTTCTTCACAGAGCCCCCGGCACCGCCCGGGGGCGACAAGCTAGGCGGTATAGCCCCGGCACTAGCAGGCACCCTCCTACTGGCCGCGGAGAGCATGGCCATAGGCATACCGCTGGCAATAATGACGGCAGTCTACATACACGAGTTCCCCGAGGCCAGGCTAGCCAAGCTGGTAAAATCCCTTGCAATGAGCCTCCTCGAAATACCCACGGTACTAGTAGGCATACTAGTCTACTCGATACTCGTAGTCCCCCTGGGAAGGTTCAACCTACTGGCGGGAGGCCTAGCCCTAGCAATAGTAATGCTACCATATGTAGCCACCTACGTGGAGAGGGCACTCGGCCAGGTACCCCGCACCTACAGGGAGGCTGGCTACGCCCTCGGCATGACGAGGGCACAGGTAGTATTCCACGTAGCCATGGGCATCGCTAGGAGGGGGGTTCTGGCAGGCCTCATCATAGGCCTAAGCAAGGCGCTCGGCGAAACAGCCCCACTCCTATTCACCATAGGAGGCAGCCGTGGGGCGGTGCAGGCATCGCCACTATGCCCTGGAGACGCCGTACCACTCCTAATCTTCCAGCTAGCCCAGACCCCCTA
>CAYRZG010000075.1:0-7344 GCA_964428695.1 uncultured Desulfurococcales archaeon | reverse complement strand
AGAGCCCGCCCCCCAAGGTCATGTGTGTCCAGGTAGTCACTATGAAGACGGCTGGGATAGTGATAGACCAGCCGCTACCCCCGACCCTGGTCCTGGAGGTTGTGAAAGACGGCAAGATAGTGGGGAGCGTCAAGCTGGACCTAAAGGGCTAGCGTCAACCCTAAATCCCCCACGGTTATCCGACCGGGGCCGGTGCGTGATATGCCGGCCCCCTATACATTGGAGGCCGACCTAAACCTTCTACGCAGCCTAGTCCAGGCCCCCGGCGTCTCCGGGTACGAGGATAGGGTTAGGGAGGAGATACGCCGCCACATACAAGGTCTCGGCAAGATTGAGGAGGATAGGGTTGGAAACCTAATACTCCACCTGGGAGGCAGGGGTCCCAGGCTACTCATAGCCGCCCACATGGACGAGCTAGGACTAGTAGTCACGGGCATCGAGGATTCTGGCCTACTGGCTTTCAGGAAGCTAGGAGGCCTGGACGACATAGTTGTCGCGAGCAGCCACGTGATAGTACACACGAGCAAGGGTCCCGTGGAGGGCGTTGTGGGCGTAGACCCGCCGCACATACGCGGGGTGCTTGGAGAGCGGGACAAGCAGGTTACCTGGAAGGATCTACGCATCGACATAGGAGCTTCTAGCAGGGATGAGGCCCTGGAGATGGGTGTTAGGATCCTCGACCCTGTCACGTTCAAGAAGCACTTCACCATACTGGCTGGAGGCAAGTATGTTGCAACTAGAGCCTTAGACGACCGTGCAGGATGCTCAGCCCTAGTCCAGCTAGCAAGGCTGGTAGCAGAGGGTGGAGTGGAGCCGGGCTACGAGCTTATACTAGCCTGGACTGTCCAGGAGGAGGTCGGCCTCCGCGGAGCCCGTGCCTTGGCAAGCGAGTTCAAGCCAGACTACTTCGTAGCAGTGGACACGATAAGCTGCTGCCACCCTGTCGTGACAGGCCAGCTTAGAGTGGGCGGCGGGCCCGCGCTGCGGGGTGTCGACAACTATTACATAGCACACCCCAAGCTTGCAAGGGCAGTGGTTAGAGCCGCTGAGAGGGCTCGGGTCCCGCTACAGCTTGCTGCGGCCGGCGGCGGGACTGATGCGGCCGCCTACCAGCTTGAGGGCGTGCCGAGCGTCGCAGTATCGGCTCCGTTAAGGTATACCCATAGCCTCGCCGAGGTTATGAGCGTCTCCGACTACGAGGGGTGGATAAAGCTCCTAGCCGCGCTCGCGGAGACGCCGGTGGAGTAGTTGGCGACTGGCAAGCTCGTGGGCCTGCTGGCGCTAGCCCCGTTCGAGGCTCTTTACGGCCTGGCAACCGGGAGCGTGGGGGCTCTCGTAGCCTCCAGCCTCCTCTACGCGGTACTCCCACTCCTAGCCGCGGCGGCAGCCTTTAGGGAGGGGGTGGCCCCCAGGGCCAGAATACTCCTAGCTGTGGCGGGGGCTGGGAAGGCCCTCCTAGTCCTCACAACCCCGAGCGAACCGCTACACTACTCTATCGACACGCTCGCAGTGCTCGCTGGGGCGCTAGTGGCGTTCGAGGAAGCCCGGGGGCCGGCGGCGACCATAGCGCTCTTAGCCACAGCCGCCGGCGCCGGCCTGGTAGCGGTTAAACACCTGGCCCCCGGCCTGGCTGAGATGGGCCTAACACTCCAGGTTATAGGCCTCCTAGCCGCCTGGGCGGCCCTCGAGTCTAGCCGAGGCCGAGGTAGACCTTGACGGCCAACGGTATTAGCGCGGCAATAGCCGCCCAGACGGCCGGCATCACGAGGGTTTTACGTAGCCCGTAGGCGGTGAGACTCGTACCGGCGAGGAGGAGTGCTAGGTCTAGCGGGTGGAGGCTAGCCGCGTAGAGGCTTCGAAGGCTAGCCTCTCCTACAACGGAGAGTATAGCGGCCCTAACAGTGTATGGTAGGAGGCTTGAAGCCCTAACCAGAGGGACGAGGAGCAGTGACTCCTCCCTAGGAGCGGGCAGCGCTCCAACCATTATGAGGATACTGTCAACGCCGGCGGCCAGGATGGGTAGGAGGACTGCCACCACAGCCGCCTTGCCTGGCGCCCCTATAACCCCGGCGATATCCGCGTGCACCACCCCCCTAATTACGCCCACGAGCAGGGCTAGCATAAACGTTATCATCGAGGCTCCAACCCACGCTCCCAGAGCTAGTGCCGCCTTTGCTAGGAGGGGGAGCCTCCTAGCCTCGGCCCTCAGCCACTCGAAATACTCGCCTGGCTTAACAGCGGCCGCGATAGGGGCTAGTATTGCTTCGAGCACCTCCCGTATCAATCCATGCCCCCCTTATACACGGGCTCAGGCAGTTCCCGGGGGGATGTAAAGATAACCTCTCGACGCCCAGGGTATTATCAAAGGCGTGGAGGCGGCCCGCCTTGCGGGTCCCAAGCCCCGGCCGGGCCTCCTATAGGAGGCCGAAGCACAGACTGGAGGTCGACATAGTCATCTCCACGGACAGGTGCATGGTGAGCCACCATCACGGCCACATCTTCCTGGGATTCCTGGCCACCAGCCCTCCGGTCGGGGTCCCGGAGAAGCTCTGGAGGTGGCTATCCTGCCCGAGGCCTCCCGTGGACGATTATGGGAGGCCCCGGTTTGCCCCATACGGGCTTAGGAAGATTGAAGCCTCGCTCCAGGAGGCCGGCTTCAAAGCCTACGTCGTAGACCCGGACTATGTGGCCTACTATCTCAACCATGGGGCGAGAGCACTCTTCATAGGCCACCACGACTACTTCGCCTTCGGCCCGCCTAGTAGCGAGTGGTGGCTGATAACTGGGAGGGAGCCACTGAACAGGAGGAGCTTCATACGCTTCATAAGCGACCCGGCGATATGGGAGGCTAAGCGGCGCCACGGCGTCTGGATCGTCGCGGGAGGCCCCGCCGTTTGGCAGTGGGAGGCGTGGCCGGAGGCTAGGAAGAGGTGGCCAGTAGACACTCTAGTGGAGGGTGAGGCCGACAAGGTTGTAGTGGAGCTAGCCGAGAAGATCATGTCTGGGGACCCGCTCCCCGAGAAGGTCGTGGTGCCGCCGGGCGAGAGCCCGAGGATAGAGGAGATAGCCGAGATTAAAGCCCCGGCCTCGGGAGGGCTAGTGGAGATAATGAGGGGGTGCCCTAGAGGGTGTAAGTTCTGCAGCGTAACCCTCCGCCCCCTACGGTTCATGCCCCTAGACAGGATAGACAGGGAGGTCCTAGTAAACCTGGAGGGCGGCTCTGGGACCATAACCCTACACAGCGAGGACGTGCTACTCTACGGCGCCGACGGTGTAAGGCCCAGGGCTGAGCCCCTCCTGAGGCTTCACGAGACCGTGGCGCGGAGGCTCGAGGAGTATGAGGCCGGCTTCTCATGGAGCCATGTCAGCCTAGCCGCAGTGAAGTATGCGGAAGAACACGGCCGCATAGTCTCGAGGATAGCCGATATTATACTAGACGGTGATAGGAGGCGCTTCATAGGCGTCGAGGTGGGCCTCGAGACTGGGAGTGTTAGGCTTGCACGCCGGATAATGCCCGCCAAGGCGGCGCCATACCGTGTGGAGGACTGGCCGAGTATAGTCGAGGACGCCTTCTCAATAATGGCGGAGAACAGCATTTTCCCTGTTGCAACATTCATACTGGGACTGCCAGGCGAGGAGGAGGAAGACGTCTACGCAACAATAGAGTTGATAGACAGGCTCCGCTCCTACCCGAGCCTCATAGTCCCAATGTTCTTCGTCCCCATGGGAGCCCTTAGGGATGCCGAGGCATTCCGCAGGGAGCACTTGAAGCGCTACCATGTGGAGGCAATGGTGGCAGCTGCTAGGCACTCCATACGCTGGGCCAGGTGGATCATAGGCCACGGCTACCTGTCCGGGATAGCCGGGACCCCGCTCCGCATACTCCTGAACACGGTCGCCTCGTATATCGAGCACCGCCTGGAGAAGGCCTACAGGGAGGCCCTCGCCACCCTCCCAGTATAGGCACACATATAGGCACGCCCCAGGAATCGTAGGCGGCCTGGAGAGGGTGTCCCAGCGCTTGTGTGGCATAATAGGTATAACGAGTGGGAAAAGGCAGACAGTCGTAGCAGACCTCATAGAGGGCCTGAAACGCCTGGAGTATAGGGGCTACGATAGCGTTGGGGTAGCGGTGCACGACGGCTCCAGCATTGTGGTAAGGAAGGCCGCCGGGACGATAGACTCTTTCATACGCCGCGGCGGTGTCGCGGGGCTCCGGGGCGCCACGGGGATAGGCCACACACGCTGGGCGACCCACGGGCCTCCAACAGACTACAACGCACACCCCCACACGGACTGCTCCGGCAACATTGCAGTCGTGCACAACGGGGTCATACGAAACTATGCTAGCCTTAGAGAGGAGCTGGCCGGGAGGGGCCACAGGCTTAGAAGCGACACTGACACTGAGCTAGTAGCCCACCTGATAGAGGAGGGGCTGGCCGAGGGGAGGGGCTTCATAGAAGCCCTAGCGGGAGCCCTCCATAGGCTCGAGGGCAGCTATGCGCTAGCAATACTCCACAGGGGCGAGCCCGGCAGGATATACTTTGCGAAGAACAAGAGCCCGCTCCTAGTGGGGGTCTCCCAGTCTGAAGCCGCTGTAGCGAGCGACGTCACAGCACTCCTAACCATAACCAGGCGAGTGCTCCCTCTGGAGGACGGCGAGTTCGGCTACGTAGAGCCGGGCAGGGTTGTAGTCTACAGGCTTACAGCATCCGGCTACGAGAGGGTCCCCGAGGGCGAGCTGGAGGCCAGGTGGAAGCACGTAGACTGGACCCCAGAAGCGGCTAGCAAGGGAGGCTACCCGCACTTTATGATAAAGGAGATATTCGAGCAGCCGCAGGCGCTCGTGGACACGTATAACGGGAGCATCTCCGAGCCCCTCGTGGAGAAGGTGGCAGGCCTCCTAGCGGGGGCCGAGCAGATTGTAGTAGTCGCGGCCGGGACAAGCTACCATGCCGGGCTAGTATTCCACTATTTCCTCTCCAGGCTCGCCGGCCGGGTATCCCACCCGTTGATTGCGAGCGAGCACAAGGTTCTAGCCCCAAGCATAGGGCCCGGGACCCTCGTGGTGGCGGTCAGCCAGAGTGGGGAGACCTACGACACTCTCGAGGCCGTTGAGGAGTTCCAGAAGAGGGGCGCCAGGGTTGTCGGGGTCACCAATGTTGTCGGGAGCGCCCTATCAAGGAGGGCGGACTACACCCTTTACACTAGGGCGGGCCCGGAGATAGGGGTGGCGGCCACCAAGACCTATCTAACGCAGGTGCTGCTACTGGAAATCCTGGCAGTGAAAGCCTCGGTGGAGACGGGGAGGCTAGCCAAGGGTGAGGCGGCGAGGCTCCTAGATGAGCTCGCCCAGGCCCCCAGGTTGGTGCAGAGGGCGATAGAGGCTGGGGACCCGCCAGCCCTAGACCTTGCCAGGAGGGGGCTGGAGGGCAGCCTCTACATTATAGGGAGGGGGCTGGGCCACATGCTCGCCAGGGAGGCGGCGCTGAAAGTGAAGGAGATAGCATACCTCCACGCTGAAGCATACCCTGCGGGTGAGAGCAAGCACGGCCCCATAGCCCTGGTGGAGGAGGGGTTCCCAGTATTCGTAGTGGCAACAAGCGACTCGCCGGAGGTGGCGGGCAACGCTATAGAGATGAAGGCCCGGGGGGCCTGGGTTACAGTCACGAAGCCTGCCAACATGCACCTCGAACTCCCGGAGGGCGTAAAGGTGCTAGACTTTCCGCCGGTGGAGAATATACTCTTGGAGCCGTTCAGCCTCATACCATTCTACCAGCTCGCCGCCTACCACCTGGCCGTGGCGAAGGGGTACGACCCCGACAAGCCAAGGAACCTGGCTAAAACCGTGACAGTAGAGTAATCGGAGGGGTGGATGGAGTGGCTGACTACATTATACTCGCCGGCGGCTGGGGTAGGAGGCTCGGCACAATTACATTCAGGAGGCCGAAGCCCCTACTCCCCCTAGCTGGGAGGAGAATCCTAGACTATACCCTAGAGGAGGCTAGGCTGGCGGGGGCAGACCATGTAAAGGTGATAGTCGACCCTAGGATACTACCCCTCCGGGGGGTCCCGGAATGGGTTGAGGCCATTCCACAGCCGGGGCCGGGGATAGACAACGCTATAAGGGCGGCGGTCGAGGCCGCGGGGGATTCTACACTGATACTATCATTCACGGGCTACATTTCCAGGCCCCGTGGAGTTATCCGGGCGGCCCTCGAGCATTATAGTAGCGTCAGCGAGCCAGGCCTTGCAGTAGTGGCTCCCGTGTCCACGGGGCTCGAGACCTTCGGCTTCACCAGGCTAGGCATGGGAGGGAGGATAGAGAGGGTTACGAGGAGCCTCGAGGAATGGCTCGCCGGGAGAGGCTACGTCTTCGCCGGCGTACTCATAGTCGAGAGGAAGCTCGCAGAGAGGCTCGCAGGCAGACCATTCCACGAGGCGCTAGACTCGATAGCCCGTGAGGGGCTCCTAGCAGCCCACGTCTGGCAGGGAGACTGGGCGGAGATAGCATACCCCTGGGACCTCCTAGACGCCAGGAGGATAGTGCTAGACCCGGAGACGACCAGGATCTCCCGCGGCTCAAGAGTGCACGAGACCGCCTACATAGGCCCGGGCGTGCACGTCGACGAGGGGGCATGGATAGGGCCCAGAGCTGTAGTAGTGGGACCCTCATACATCGGCAGAAACGCTAGAATAGAGGCAGGAGCAATCATAGCATCCTCCATCATAGAGGAGAAGGCCCACATAGGGGTAGCGGCTAAGGTGGTGGGAAGCCACGTGCTGGAAGAGGCCAGGATAGGCGCCGGGGCGACGGTCGAGAACTCGATAATAGCAGAGAAGGCCGCCGTAGGGGCTAACAGCGTGCTAGAAGCCGATGAGCCCGGAGAACAACTACCCCCGCTCCGAGGACTCCACCCGCCAGCACCCACGCCTCCCAAGGGGGTAAGGCTCGGCCCAATAATACCGCCGGGCTACCGGGTCCCCGCCTGCTCCAGGCTAGGCCCACTACAGTCCCCGCGTCGAGCAGAATAACCCCCGAGCATAGAAACAGGCCCCGGCGGGGTCCCGGAGGGCGAGTCCGCCGCCCGAAGGCGGCCTGTGACCCTCCGGCCTATGGGCGCCCAACACTATTCATTAATATTTTTATGTTAAACTTAGGATAACACGTATCGAAATGCCCATTCCCGTTTCAGCTTCCACAGAATCCTGGAAAGAGGTATCTCTACCGGGCATACCTCGTCGCACCTTTTGCAGCCCATGCAGAGCATTGCCAGGCCCGCTGCCTTCTCTACGCCCTCGGTTATGGCGGTCCAGTTTACCCCCATGGGGCCCCCGTAGACT
>CAYRZG010000074.1:0-7408 GCA_964428695.1 uncultured Desulfurococcales archaeon | reverse complement strand
CGTCCAGTGTCAACATGCTAGCTTAATCGGCATGTTCGAACACACTCAAGATGCAGTGTTATTATGACTTAAGACGAGGGCCATTTATAGGGTGCATCACGCTGTTCAAGCTATGAAAAACATCCACATATATTATCTACGAGAATATCTCTAGGCGTGAGAACGTTTATTTTCAACTCTCCAAGATGGTCTCTCTTGTAGTCTCTTACGTTCCACGTTAGGATTATTACTTCCCGGTACATGCTCCGAAGGTAAAAGGCTAGAGCTACAAAGGGTGCATCGTCGGGATCTCGAACATAATTTAGAGCATCCTTAATGAAGGATTTAATGATGTCACTCTCTATCGTCTCAACACTCGAGAAGAGTAGTGATAACATGTATCTAAGCTCTTCGGAGGACACTCCCTTCTTTCGAGCAAGATATTCAGTCTTCTCGGCTAATTCTTCTAGAAGCGCCCTGGGAACATATAGGTCTGCCATGTCCTCCAGCTGTAGCAAAATGCTTCTAGTAAATCCTCCCGGCTTTATCAGCGAAGATATTACAATGTTAGTATCAAGCACTACGGCTAATCTTCTAGTAGCTCTATCCTTAGTCTCTTCCTTACCTCTTTCTCTAGCCACTTGGCTTCTTCCTCCGTAATTCCCACCCTAGCGGCCAATATTTCGATGAGTGCTAGCCTGATAGCCTTCGATAGGGTTTTCTCATCCACCTCCAGCTCACTTGGTAACTCTACTTCCACTAGGACCCTCCTAGTTTCAGCCATCACTTCACCCTCGCTACTAAACATACGATCACTACCAGGAACTTATAATTTTCTAAACTTTAACTTCAATATTCTTCATGGAATGAGGGGTTCGAGAGCAGTAGGCGCCTATTTTAACAACATGCAATTGGAGACGTTTATGAAAATGCAAGAGCTTCACGCACTAGTGGGTCAGGAGATAGCGTGACGGGAGAGGAAAATCGATATTTTGAGGTGATAATATGAGTCGACACGGCCGGAGGACTCGCACCAGCAGGTTTGGAGTATCGGGGCGCGTTTCTCATGACTCGTCGCCTTTCTATTCGAGGAGACTCTATCAGGGTGTGCGGGTTCCGAAGGCTGGGCCTGGGGATCTCGTGGAGAATCCTGTTCCACCGGAGTACCTGGATAGGGTTGTTGTGGGAGATGCTAGGGATGTGCTCCGGAGGCTTCCCGATAGTAGTGTGCACCTGATGGTTACTTCCCCTCCTTATAATGTGGGGAAGGAGTATGACGAGGACCTGACGCTAGGCGAGTATCTGGAGTTTATTGAGGAGGTTATGAGGGAGGTCTATCGTGTCCTGGTGTGGGGTGGGCGTGCTTGTTTTAACGTGGCTAATCTGGGTAGGAAGCCGTACATTCCCCTCCACGCCTATCTCATTGAGAGGTTTGAGAGGATAGGCTTCCTGTTGAGGGGGGAGATTATCTGGGATAAGGGGGACGCAGTCTCCGGATCGAGCACGGCTTGGGGTACGTGGATGAGCGCCGTTAACCCCACGATTAGAGATCAGCACGAGTACATCATAGTTTTGAGTAAAGGTGACTATAGGAGGAGGCGGCCGCCGGGGAGGAGGGATACGATTAGCCGTGAGGAGTTCTTAGAGTTTACCCGGAGTGTGTGGAGGTTTCCACCGGAGAGTGCTAGACGTGTGGGTCACCCGGCACCCTTCCCGGTCGAACTACCCTACAGGTGTATCCAGCTCTACACTTTTGAGGGCGACGTGGTCCTAGACCCGTTCGCAGGCTCTGGAACCACGTGCGTTGCAGCCGCTAAAACTGGGAGACACTACATATGCATAGACATTAGCGAGGAATACGCTAGGCTAGCCGAGGAGAGGCTTCAAAGCATTAAGGATGATGGTTGAGGAATTATTGCCTGGCGCTGTCCGCGTCCTCGCCGGGTGCTCTCTGGGCTTGAGGCTCGTACAGTGTTATCCTGGCAGAGGATTTGAGGAGGGGATCGCCGAGGTTGTTAACGCTAGGCTATTCTCGTCTGTTGTTGGCCGCTATCATCCTCTTGTCGACCCCGGTGTTGTTGTGGACTGGTTTAGGGGGGATTATGAGCCGGAGTCTTTCGCCGCTATCGTTGAGGATAGGAGGGTTTATGGTTTCGGCTGGGCTTGGGTGAACGTCGAGGAGGGTCCCGCGCCGGTCGGGTTTGTGTCGGTCTCGTGGGATCCCCGCCTTCCCTCGGGGGATGTTTTCCGGGTCTTGTACATGCTTCTCTCGTGGGCTAGGCATAGTCTCGAGGGCTGGCAGGATGTTAGGGGGGTGGTGGCGGTTAGGGTTGGGGGCCTCGAGGTTCTCGAGCCTGTGGCCCGGGTTCTCCGTGTTAGCCCTGGGGAGGCTAGGGTTAGGCTCCTCCTTATGGAGGCTCCGGGGAGGATTAGCTACGGTGGGAGTGTTGGCGTGGAGGTTGTTGAGGTTAGGCCCGACCGGGACCCGGTTGTTTTAGAGGCCCTGGTGGATATTTTCAATGATGCTTTCAGCGTCTACGAGGGCTTCTGGCCGTGGAGTGTTGATAGGGCTAGGCGCTATTATGAGAGGCTATACCGTGAGAGAAGGGCCCTAACCCTCTTCGCCTACCTTGGAGGTGTGCCTGTCGGGTTTGTCGAGGCTTCTCTGCATAGGAGTGCCTCCGGCGACATTGTTGGGGAGGTGGGACTCCTAGCCGTTAGGAGGCAGTGGCAGGGGCGCGGGATTGGGGGCTTCCTACTAGCCAGGGCTGTCGAGTGGCTCTACAGGGAGGGCGCTACCCGGGTCTACTTGGATGCTACCCCGGAGGCTTCCAGGCTCTACTCCAAGATGGGGTTCCGGACCGTGTACGAGTACCTCCAACTCCGCCTCCCGCTTGCAAGCCTCCCCCAGGCCGGGCTGGACGGCGTCCACGTATGGGATCCCGGCTCCTGCCCAGGGGTCGGGTAACCGTTTTCACCGCACGCAGCCATAGTGTGCGTGGGCGTTGAGGGTGTCTCACCTCTCCTTCTGGTGTAGCGATGGAGTGGTGAGGGGCCTCATACTCCGAGGCATGCTACTAGATGCTGGCTACACAGTCTACGCCCCGCCGGGACCTCCGGGTAGGAGCCTGAGGCCGCCCAAGAGGGGGACTCTACTCTCAAATGATCGTGTCGTGGACTACCTGGCTGCCAGGGGATGCCGGGAGCTTGCAGGCCTCGACGCCCGTAGGGGGCTTGTGGAAGTCGACCTCGCCGCCGCGGTTGGAGACGTGCTCCTAGTGGGGGAGGTTAAGACGAGGCTAGTACCCAGGATCCTGTCGAGGCGTGACCTGCGAGTACTATTGGACTTCCTCCGCTACCACCTAGCCCCGCCGGCCGACGCCCTAGAGGCGTGGGAGAGGCTTGCATCCCGCCGCCTGGTCTCTCGAGGCGGCTATGATAGCCCCGCCAGCATATCCGAGCTCACACGGGAGGCTGTTGCCGCCCACATACTATGGGGTGGCGTCGGGCTCCATGTTGGAGCATGGCTCCTCTGCACAGCCAGGCAGGTCGCTGATGCCGTCTGGGACATGATAGCCTCTACGGGCCGATACCTATCCTCATGCCTCGGGATGGAGGTTGAACCATACCTTGTCCTCATGTACCCTGACAGGCTCGACCAGCCGCCGCTAACCCTACGCCTCGACTGCAGGGGCAGCCCATGCCGGGGTCTGCCAGGCGAGGCTAGGGTACCCGCGACAGGCTGGGTGAGGGGCTGCGGAAGCTGCAGGTATAGGGGGGTGTGCGCTCCAAGGTGCCGGGGCCGCTTTAGCGGCTAACGTTTAACCCCCCGCCCATGGTATCCTTCTGGGTGGCTATGTTATGGTCAGGTACCTTGGCAGGCTGACTCCAGTCGAGGAGGCCGTGGAGAAGCTTCGCAGACGCCTCCCCGGGGGTGTAGAGACCCTAGAGCTTCCAGTATGGGAGGCCGTGGGTATGGTTGTGGCCGAGGATATAGTGTTAGACCACGACTTCCCGCCCAGGCCTAGGAGCGCCTACGACGGCTACGCGGTGCGGAGCGAGGACACTCCCGGCAGGCTTAGGGTGGTTGGCGAGGCTACTATAGGTACTATAGTAGAGGGTCTCCGGATTGGCCCTGGCGAGGCGGTCTACGTTACCACAGGCGCCTACCTGCCGGAGGGCGCCGACACCGTGGTGCCAGAGGAGGAGGCTAGAGTTGAGGGAGACTATATCGTTGTCGAAAAGGAGTATCCCAGGTGGCGGAACGTAGACCCGCCCGGCAGCATTGCAAGGAGGGGCCAGGTTCTCGTACCCGCGGGCACCGTGCTTACAGCGCCAGACGTAGTGGGCCTACTAGACGTTGGAGTGGCCGAGGGAGTCTTCTACAGGAGGCTTAGAGTGGCGATCATCGAGACTGGAAACGAGCTGTTCAAACCCACCACCCCCGGGGATACTAAGGCGAGGGTCCTGAGGGGCGAGGTCGTAGCCACCACCGGAGACCTCATACTATGGTTCATAGTCGAGTACATGCCCTGGGTCGAGGTCATAGACACAGTGCTACTCCCAGACAACCTAGACGCCCTCACATGGTATATACAGAGGCTCCTAGACCATGTAGACGTGGTCTTGGTAACCGGTGGGACGGGGCCGAGCGAGATAGACCTCTTCTACAGGCTCCCCGAGGCGGTCGGCGGAGAGCTTGTAGTGAGAGGCCTCTACGTTAAAGGCGGCAGGCCGACGAGCGCCCTAGTCGTGGGAGGGAAGCTCGTGCTAGGCCTAAGCGGCCACCCGCTCAGCGCACTCCACGGAATGATAAGGCTGGCATACCCGGTCCTGGCACACATGGGTGGAGCCTCGAGGCCTCCAGCCCTCCCAGTCTACACGGCCAAGCTGGCGGAGCCGGTGAAGAAGGGTAGGCCTAGGCCGGTGAAGGTTACACTCGAGGTTCGAGACGGCACCCTCTGGGCCCGCCCGCTACCAGGCAACCTGCAGTTGTCGAGCGCCAACGTTGGCCTAGCCCTGGCCGACGGGATAGCGCTTGTCGAGGCCCGAGACTATACTGTTGGAGAGGAGGTGCCTGTCCTAGCCTTTAGAATGCCCCGGGGCTACGGGAGGCCCGCAATCATGTTTTAAATCTGTAGCATCTAATGCTCTTGGAGGTGAAGGGGTTGCCCAGAGTCCCGGTCCGCCTAGTCTCCTGGGAGGAGATAGTAGAGTGGTCTAAGGAGCTCGCCGACAAGGTTAAGGCGAGCGGCTACAAGCCCGACATTATAGTGGCCGTCGCACGCGGAGGCTACGTCCCGGCCCGACTCCTATGCGACTTCCTAGACGTCACCGATCTCCTCAGCGTGCAGAGCCAGCACTGGGTGGAAGCCGCTAGGGCGGCGGAGAAGGCCATACTGAAGTACCCCTACAAGATAGACGCCCGGGGGAAGAAGATACTCCTAGTCGACGACATAGTCGATACTGGCGAGACGCTCTTGCTGGCGAGAGACTATATTCTTAGGGAGTGGGAGCCGGGCGAGGTTAGGATAGCCGTACTCCAGTGGATAAGCACGGTTGCAAAGTTCAGGCCGGACTACTACCACCTGGAGGTGAGGGACTGGACCTGGTTCCAGTACCCGTGGACGAGACTTGAGGACACACAGCAGTTCATAACGAGAATCTTCCGGGAAGACGAGAGGGTCAAGAGGGGCGTCTCACGGGAGGAGCTGGAAAAGCTGTTCGTCGAATGGTATGGGGTGGAGCCCTCTAGCCTAGGCTTCTACTGGGACCTCGCCCTGGAGAGGCTAGTCGAGAAGGGAGTGCTGCGGGTGGAGGACGGCGTGTACAAGTATAGCGGCTAGTAGCGTATGTTTCTGACCCTAACCTCGTAGACGCCGTCAGTCCTACTCCAGGCCGCCTCCACCAGTAGCTGGCCCTCCAACTCCTCTACCACAGCCCTCCTGGTAGCCTCCAGGCCCTCCTGGTAGTCGTAGTCTCCTACAAGCACTGGGTGGACACCCCACAGTAGGCGGAGTACACGCTCAACATGCCTAGAGCCGGTTCCGACTATAACCGGGACCCTGGGCTTGAAGGCGGCAATCCTAGCCGGGAGCCTGCCCTCCCTACTGTAGACTAGCAGCGTCGCATCCAGGCTCTCGGCGAGCTCGAGGAGGCCTAGAGCGAGGCGCTCCGGGCTACCCCGGGGCTCGGGGCGGACGACGCCAACGTGCCTCGCGGCTGCGGAAGCCGCCCTCCTGGCCCAGGAGACTGCCTCGACAGGATGCTTGCCCACCGCGGTCTCGGCAGTCAACAGGAGGGCGTCGCTCCCCAGCCTGACAGCCTCGAACACGTCTGTAACCTCGCTCCTAGTCGGGACAGGCTTCTCCACCATACTAGCCAGTATCTCGGTCGCCATTATCACCGGCTTCTTCTCCGAGAGCGCCTCATAGGCTATCGCAGCCTGGACGATAGGCATCTCCTCCAGGGGGAAGTGCATGCCCAGATCGCCCCTGGCGACCACTACTCCATCGCTCGCAGCCGCTATCTCCCGGCTCCTAGCGACGCCGCCAGGAGTCTCTATCTTCGCCAGCACGCGGAGGTGTGCAATGCCAAGCTCGCGCAGGCGGGCCCTTAGAACCTGCACGTTGGACTCGTCACGCACATAGCTCAGCATGACGTGGCTGAAGGGTTTACCCCTAGCCCACTCTAGTACCCTCATATCCCTCTCGGTTAGGGCGGGGAGGGGCAGCTCCTTGCCGCGGACGGCGACCCCCTTACCAGGCTCTATAACACCCGGCGCTACGGCCCTCGCTGTAGCCCTCCTAGCCTGCACCCTCTCAACACGCAGCACTGCAGCACCGTCGCCAACTAGTAAGAGGTCGCCCGGCTCCAACACCCGGAACAGTGCGGGATGATCCACTCTAACACATGCGCCGCCATTGTAGCAGAGGATCACCTCCTCGCCAGCCTCAAGTGAGACGGGCTCCTGGTCCCTGGCAATCCTAACCCTAGGCCCCTGCAGGTCCAGTATCAGTGCGGGCCTCCACCCGGCCCTCTCCTCCGCGTCCAGCACAGCCCCTAGTAGGCGCTCCCACTCTTCGGGCGTCCCATGGCTCGAGTTAAGCCTAAACCCCCAGGCCCCCTCCTGCATCATATCATAGACTATCCTCGGGTCCCTCGTAGACGGGCCGAGGGTCGCAATTATCTTGACCGGGCCGTGCTCCTCCAAGACCCTACACCGGGAACCCAGCATCTCTCAGCCTGCGGAGGATAACCTTCTCGTCCGGGAAGTAGGAGGCGGCCTCACGGAGCCTCGACGGGTCGACTTTAAGCCTCCCCTTCTTGGCGAGCCTAGCCAGCTCCTTCAACCTGTCCATGTCCTGCCCGAGGCCCCTGTTAGCCTTCAACACTATATGGTCCTCGACCGAGACCATCCTAACCCTAA
>CAYRZG010000073.1:0-7618 GCA_964428695.1 uncultured Desulfurococcales archaeon | reverse complement strand
CTGGACGAAGCCCTCCACGAGCCTATACTCTCCACTGGCGGGGTCATAGTATGAGACGAAGTTCTCCCAGAGGTAGTAGTCTCCCAGGCCGGCGTAGCCCATTACACCGTTGATTACGACCTTCAACCCTCTACTGTGGGCGTAGTCTACAAGGTCGCTGAGGTCGCTGGCGAAGTAGCCGGGGTCGCACTCGTCGAAGACTTCGGTCACGTTCCCGGTGTACTTGTCTATGTAGGGTAGGATTCTATCTTGCTCTCCAATAGTTGATTCTCTCCTCCAGGGCCGCTAGTATTGTCTACGACCATTGCCTTGAAGGAGGAGCCGAGGCCAACCGGGTTATCGTTGTCGTCGTGGAGGTAGGCGTATACTTCCGCCCTCTCCTCCAGGAGCTGCTCTAATACGCTACGGTCGTCGCCTCCGGGGAGGATCCTAGAGGAGCCCGCCACAATTGCTATATCGAGGTCTAGGCTGGGCAGGTTGCTCGTGCTAAGCCACCCATAGTATATTATCACCCTCTTGAACCCGGAGGATGACTTTGCCGGTATGGCGTGGGGCGAGCTAGACTGGGCGTTAGCATGTTCCAACATTATGGGTGTTGCGAGTAGAAGTGTCACGTATAACATTGCCAGTAGTGTCCTATTCAACCGCTACACCTTAAAGGCTGCAGGTGCCATGTGGGGTGTTTACGTTTCCCCCTACCCTAGTATGGTTTCGGCCGGGGTCCCCTCAAGTATCTCTCTTGCCCACGACTTTATGCTGGCCCATATCATCTGGCTTGCCACGCTCGCTATTATGAGGGCCATGAACCTGGCCATGGCCTTAACGCCGTTCCGGCCCAGTAGCCTCACGGCCAGCCTCGCTCCTTTCAGGGCTACAGCAACAGTGGCTGTGGCGGCGGCGAAGGCTACCATTGTCTCGGGGAGGGGCATGGTAGTGCCTAGGTGTATGAGTAGGGTCATGGTGCCCGGGCCTACTATCATGGGGGTTGCGAGTGGTACTACTGCGACTTCTCCAGGGTCTACCCGCTTGGCCTTGGGCTGGCCGGAGAGCATGTCTACCGCTATGTACATGAGTAGTATTCCTCCTCCAAACCGGAGGGCGTTGAGGCTGATATGGTAGAATTCTAGTATGAGGCGGCCCGCTAGTATGAAGAGCACTCCGAGCGCCACCACTATTGCGAGGGCGGTCTTTAGGACCCTGTCAGCCTCCTCCCGTGGGAGGCCCTCGGTTAGGGTCACATAGTTGTTGAGTGCTGTGAACGGGTTCATTATAGCCACTATCGACCCGTACAGCGCCACTATTAGGCCGACGTCCACCACTGCATCCCCCACCGCGGGTCTTTGCCGCCGCCTTGGCCGGGGAGGGGCTATAAGGGGCACGTGGCGGTGTAGAGTAGGACTATCGTGGTCCTAGCCGCCTCGTGGAATCCGTAGAGCCTGGCAGGTATCCTAGTGTAGACTCCGGTTGGCAGCGGCGCTATCCTGGCGAGCGTGTCTAGTAGTAGGAGGCCGCCCGCACTCCTGCAGTGGGGGCATATTGCGAGGGCCGCCACGGCTACGCCTACCGCTCCTATCGCCACGTGGGGCGCCATCGAGGGCCAGTCCCTTGTGACAACGGCCGTTGCCAGGGGGACTGTTAGGAGGGCGTAGAGGGTGGGGAGCATGGCGTACTCGATTCCAAGCCCGGAGGAGAGGGCTATGAGGCCGCCGGGCGCCGCTATGAGGGGGCCGCCTAGGAGTATTAGGTTTGTACCACTAGTGTAGGCGGCCGCCATCCCGAGGCTCGCCGTTGCGACTAGGAATACTACGCCATCCTCGCCTCTGGGGAGGGCGGCTATAGCGTAGAGTATCCCGGGGAGGATCATGAGGCGGAGTCTCTCCCTGCCAGGCGGCCTGTGCCAGGCGGGGCCCGTTAGGATTACCGATAGAATGGCGGCGGCCAACGCTACCAGGGTGGCGGGACCCGGGTCTCCCTGCCTCAGGGAGGCGGCTATACCGTAGAGTATCGAGGAGCCGGCCACTCCGAGCACTCCACCCTCCCGTGGAAGCTGTACTCTCACATCAGGCCCCGCCATGGCCTCGGGCACGCCAGGATATAGGTGATATATCGGGCTCCATACTAGCCGGTGCCATGGTGGGCTTGATGCCGGCGGGCCAGAGTGACACCACGTATACCAGGATCGTAGTGTACTCTGCAGTCTTCGCAGCCCTAGTCTTCGCCGCCACTCTCATCTCGGTCGAGACTCCTACCACGAAGGGCTACTTCAACCTTGGAGAGTCTATGGTATACACTGCAGCCATACTCCTAGGCCCCCTGGTCGGGGCTATAGCCGGGGGCCTTGGAAGTGCCATGGCAGACGTTTATCTCGGCTATGGCCACTATGCCCCCGGGACCCTCGTCATAAAGGGTTTGGAGGGCTACATTGTAGGACTGCTAGCTTTGAAGCTGATGGAGGCCAGCGAGGACCGGGCTAGGCTCGTAGCCCGCCTCTCGGCCGTGCTAGTCGCCGGGGGCGTGATACTGGCTGGCGCACTAGTATATTCTGGACTGTACGGTGGAGACACCATCCTCTACATTTTCGGAAGGCAGGTCGAGTTCCGAGTCCCCCTATGGGCCTGGATAGTCGTAGGAGTCCTCGCCGGAGCCGCAATACTATACGTGGAGAGGCGGAGGGGCCCCCGGCACGCTGCTAGGCTCGCAGCAATGCTAGTGGGAGGCCTAGAGATGGTTGCAGGCTACTTCCTCTACGAGGCCATAGTCCTCCAGTACGGCCTGGCCGCTGCGGCTGAGATACCAGTGAACATAGGCCAGGCCCTCATAGGGGCCGCTATAGCATCGTGGCTGGTGAGCATAGTGGAGGAGGCCGGGGTCCGACTTTGATAGTATACGAGCATGTCACAGTAACCTACAGGGCCGGTGTCAGGGCTGTTGAAGACGCTAGCCTAGAGGCGGCTCCCGGCAGGATAGTCGTTTTGGCCGGCCCCAACGGGGGCGGGAAGACGACCCTGCTACGCTTGGCATCCGGGCTCATCCCCCTCCTCTACCCTGCAAGCGTGGAGGGCAGGGTTAGAGTCTACGGTGTAGACCCGGCGAGGGACCCGGCTAGAGTGTGGGGCATTATACAAGCCACAGTCCAGGATCCTAGGAGCCAGGTGGTGGCTCCGACAGTATACCATGAGGCCGCCCTAACGCTCAGCCTCCGGGGGACCCCCAGGAGCCTCGTAGTTGAGCGGGCCGCCGCTGCCCTCAGGCAGGTGGGCTTGGAGGGGCTAGAATCTAGGCCCACCCATAGGCTTTCAATGGGCCAGCTCGCCAGGGCCGGCCTCGCCGGAGTCCTCTCCCCCAGGCCCCGCCACTTGCTCCTAGACGAGCCCACCAGCCACCTCGACCGAGAGTCTGCGGAGGCGCTCCTAGCAATACTCCGCCAGCTTGCCGGGGAGGGGGTGGGGGTGCTCGCCGCCAGCCACGACCCTCGACTATGGAGGATTGCCGACGAATGCTACACTGTAAACGTTAGGGTCGGCAAAGGGTGCCCGAGCCAGCCGGAGCCCCCCAGGCCCCGGAGGCGCCCGAGCCTTGGCGGGGCCGTGGTGGTGCTTGAAGACGTCTGGGCAAGGTATCCCGGGTCCCACTCCTGGGCTCTCCGTGGAGCATGCCTCCACGCCCGCCGGGGGGAGATGGTTGCGCTGCAGGGGCCGAACGGTAGCGGGAAGACTACGCTACTATACGTTGCCGCGGGCCTCCTGGAGCCGGCTAGGGGGAGGGTGTATGTTGGGGAGCCACCCGCACTCCTCCCCCCGGACCCGCTCCTAGCCTTCTCCCGCGGCACCCTACGGGGGGAGCTGGAGGAGGCCGGGTGGACGCCGCCTGGCTGGGCTAGGGGCCTCCTAGACAAGCCAGTGTTCGAGGCCAGCGGCGGGGAGAGGAGGCTGGCCGCCATAGCCCTCCTGGTAGCGTCTGGCAGGCGCCTCCTACTCCTAGACGAGCCCACCGACTGGCTAGACCCTTGGAACAAGCGGCTGGTGTTGGAGACCCTTCAGTCCCTTGCCGACGAGGGGTACACGATAGTCTACACCACCCACGACCCAGCCGCAGCCGGGGCCGCAGACAGGGTGGTAGAGGTTGTGGAGGGGAAGGCTAGATGCTAATAGTACGACTCCTCCAGAGGGTGGAGGCGGCGCTCGGCTACGAGGCCAAGGGTCCCCTGGCACGGGCTGACGCTCGGCTGAAGCTAGCCGCCGCCACCCTGTCGATTGCATGCCTAACACTATGCCGCCACGGGCTCCCCCTAGCCTCGTGCCTAGCCTACCCCCTACTTCTCCACACCGCCAGCCCCGAGGCGGGTAGGAGGTCGCTCGCAGCCTCAGCCCCGGCAGTGCTGGGCGTGCTGGCCCTCTTCCTCATAGTAAACCCTTACAGGCCTCCGAGCCTCGACTGGCTAGCCTACGCCACGGTAATGGCGGTTAGGGTATACGGGATCGCCTCGACAGTGCTCATAACAATGGCAACGACAAGGCCGGAAGCCCTAGCCTCTACCCTGGCCAGGATACCATTACTCCACGACACGGTGGTAGTCTTCCTCCGGCAGGCGCCCCTAGCCGTGCAAGACATGTACACAGCCTACGCCGTGCAGAGGCTGCTAGGCAAGCCCGCACGTGGGGCCCTGGCGGGGACCCTCCTACAGTCCCTCCACAGGGCTTCAATGTTGGAGGCAGCCCTAACATTGAGGGCCGCAGGCCACCGGGGACCCAGAACCCCGATAGCAGGCCCCGGGGACCCGGGGCTGGGCTTGGCGCTCCTAGCCGCATCTGCCGCCCCTATGATAGTCTCAGCCCTCCTATGCCTTCACCCCTCCTAATAGTGCCTCTCGCCGCATCGAGCCTTGAGGGTCGAGGCCAGCCTGTGGGCCGCCTCCTCGACCAGGCTGCGCCCCCTCAGCTTGGAGAGCCACCGTGACGGTATAGCGTTGACCCCGTAGTATGCTCCAGCGATACTCCCGGCTATCGCAGCTACAGTGTCGGTGTCGCCTCCCAGCTTTACGGCATTGACTAGAGCCTCTTCGAAGCTGTCAGTGGAGAGCACGCTCCAGAGGGCCGCCCTCAGCATCTTGCTAGCCTCGCACTCGGCCTCCTCGGGCCTCTCGGATGCAAGCCTCTCCACGCTCTCAAGGTAGCGGAATCTCCTCGCATACCCCGCCCACTCTCCACTAGAGTATATCTTGTCGACAGCCTCGCCTGCCGCGGCGACGGCGTCTCTGAGGCTGAGGCCGGCAAACACGCCTCTAACAATGATAGTGTAGAGGCCGCAAGCCATCATCGCCACCGGGTGGGCGTGTGTCGCGGCACACATCCTATGGGCTACATCCAAGGCTGTCTCGAGCCTGTCGCACAGCGTGTAGACTGGGATTGGGAAGCACCTCATGAGGCCGCCGCAGGATGGCACCCTAGCACCGGCCCTCTCGGGTGGGACCCCGGACTCGAACGCCTCCAACGCCCTCCTAGTAGTGAATCCAATATCGAAGACCATGCCGTCGACAGTATACTTTCCCAGACGGTACCATTCCAGGAGCCGCTCCAGGAAAGCCCTAGGATCGGGCCCCTCCGATACTAGCGTGTCTATTAGGGCAAGAGCCTGCGCGGTGTCATCGCTCCAGGTTCCGGGAGGCATACCCCACGTGCCCCCTCCCACCATGTCTCCCGTGAACTCCCATTCTATCTCATCACCTCTGCGGAACTCCCAGGGGAGGCCGAGAGCGTCGCCGACAGCGAGGCCTAGCATGCCGCCCAGGATACGGTCGCGCCAAGTACCACTCCAGGACAGGGGGCCCTCAAGGCTCTCCAGGGTCAAGGGTCGACCCCAAACCTACCACTATAGGTTGGCGGGGAATATTCCTGCAGGGCGAACTCCATGGAATACAGCGGGTACATGCTGCTGTCCCGCATTTTTCGATAATACTCTTATGTATAGTGGGGCCCTAGCACTCCTACACTACCATTATAGGAGTCGGAGGCGTCACGTGTATCGGTGTCGGCGAGCGTGACGGGTAAGAGTAGGACTGTGGAGGAGCGCGAGGAGTGTCTTAGAAGGCTCGAGGAGGCGGCAGAGGCGATATCCCGGGCGGGCTTCGTGGCTAGCATGACTGCGGCTGGGGAGCTTTACAGCGTGTTCGCCGTGGAGGACTCCCCGCTCTTCTACGCCTTCACGGCCAAGTGTGAGAATGGGAGGGTCAGGGTGCACGCCGGGATTAAGGGTGTGCGTAAGGCCCTCGAATCCCTGGCTCCGGAGCGTAGGGTTGCGGTTTTGGAGAAGATACTGGAGGTCCCCGCCAGGTATAGTGTTAGCATAGGCCTAGACGGCGACACTCTACTGGTGGTGCTCGACGGGGACGGGATGAACCAGAGGGATTTCACACTAAACGCCTACGCCTTCACAGTACGCCTTGCAGGCTGGCTATCCGAGCAGATTGAGAGAGCGGGCAGGGGGGAGAGCCTGAAAGACTTCGAGTACTAGCCTCCCCCTCAAGCTACAGCCTCCCTCACACCCCACTTGGCAGCCAACGCCTCGGGGTCTATGAAGCAGGTCGGGTCGTCGCCCCAGAAGTCGCCCGTTAGTGTTAGAGCCCTATTCCTGCTCCCGCCACCGCATATGTGGCGGAACGGGCACCTGGAGCACCTCGGCCCCCTCAGCCTCTCGGCTACTTCCAGGAAGGGCTTCAGCCGGGGGTTGTCGGGCGTGAGTATCTCCGACAGCCTCTGCCTCCTAAGGTCTCCTATAACCACGTAGTCGTAGAACTGGCAGGGCCTAACGGTCCCATCTGGGTATATGCTCGCCGTCTTCCTCCCACAGTCTCCCTGGCTACCGACTAGCTCCAGGTATTCTAGGAACTCCTCCCGGGTCTTCGACAGCCTGTCTGCCAGGTAGATGCCCGCATAGTTCATCCTCACGAGGAGTATCTCTAGCACCCCCTCATACTCTCTAGCCTTCTCGGCGAGAGTGTCGACTAGCCAGCGTAGCTGGCTGTGGGATGGCAGGCTGTCAACTATCTCCCTGGCCCTCCCGACTGTGTCGAGTAGGTACACGCTTATCCTCGACAGGCCCAGCTCGGCGGCGAAGTCCACCATGCGTGGGACCTCCTCCACGTTCCACCTTGTCACCGTGACCCTCAGGCCCGTGGGGAGCCCCGCCCGGACGGAGGCCCTCATACCCCTGACCGCCGCCTTCCAGGCCCCCCTCACACCCCTGAACTTGTCGTGGGCCTCCGGGTCTAGGCTGTCTAGGCTGACGCCGACATATGCTACCCCCAGCCTCTTCAGCTTCTCGGCCGCCGCCTCGTCTATGAGGGTCCCGTTGGTGGACACGCTAGTCTTAGGCCTCCCCACGCTATGGAAGTATTTGAGGGCCTCCCAGAACTTCTCCGAGATTAGCGGCTCACCCCCTGTAAACACGACCAGGGGGATGCCGTGCTCGACTAACTGCCTCGCAACGTCCAAGGCCTGCTCTAGGCTGAGCTCGGGCATACCAGGGTTCGGCCCCGCCCCGATATAGCAGTGTTCGCACCGCAGGTTACACTTGTAGGTGATATTCCAGAATATGACGGGCCGTATTATGCTGGTGAACC
>CAYRZG010000072.1:0-7747 GCA_964428695.1 uncultured Desulfurococcales archaeon | reverse complement strand
CTCTTCTTGAGCAGGTAGTTCACTATCTCCCAGAACACCATCCCACAACCACCTCTCCAAGCCTCATACACCCGTCCCCCAGCCTGAATCCAAGGGTCCTGAGGGGGACGGAGGCGCCGGATACCTTCTGGGCCATCACCGTGCCGGCGAGGTAGCCGGCGCCGGCGCAGGCGGCGGATTCAAGGATCTGCCTGCCAAAGCTCTTCTGCCTGTACCTCTCCTTCAGGAACTTGTTGGCGTTCTTCACAGCCTTGACTATCCTCTCCATCCTCCCCGTCTTCTTCTCCAGATCTATGCCCGCCCTCTTGAGGATACTCTTCAACTCATCATCCCCCTCGATGAGATTCTTTAATTCTCCATTATCCTTTCTTATGGCCTCCGCCAGCCCGTCAAGGCTATCCACGTTCTCTATATGCTCACTTATCTGTTCTATGGCGTCCAACCTTCCCACCAACTTATCTTTCACCTTCCCAAGCTCATCTGCTTTCTTGAGAGCATCCTTAAACTTGTTCTCCATCTTCTCGAGGCTCTTCTCAATATCCTTCATCTTATTCTTCAGATTTTCCATCGCAGTATCAATCCTCTTTATCTTATCGGAGATCTGCCTCACCTTCTCTGCTTCCTCACCCTCCAGCCCCAGACCCTTTATCATTTCCTCTACACTTTTATAGACCCTCTTCTCCCCCTTACTGACGAATTTGCACTCGCCTCCCACGTTCTCACATACCTTCAGAGGTGTTAGGGTTATACCGTCTTCCTTCACTATCGCTTTGTAACCCTTCCCCTTGAGGATTTTGTTTAGCTTCTTCACCCAACTACCCTTCTTCCCATTAAGATTCGTTATCGTCTCTTCTATTTTGCTTAATAGATCTCTGTTCTCGATTATCTTATCATACTCATTCTTCAGATTCTCTGGTATCTTTTCTGCATCCAGATCCTTGATGATGTTCGCCCACAATAGATCCTTCAGGTACTCCACCCTTCCCTTCACAACTCCCTTGCTGATACTTTTGATCTCTCCCGCGTATGCGGCTGCGTCTTTCGCTCCGGCCGCCGCCTCCACGGCCCTCTTACAGTTTACAAGGTCGAAGAACGCGGTGCTGCAGGCGGTCCCCAGGTACTTCACCACGTCCCTGCCCTTCTCCCCGTCTGTGGCGAACTTCACGATCTTGGCCTTCGTCAGGGTATCCACCTCAACGGCCCTCATGGTCTCCGCCCCGAGGGCCTCGGCCAGATCACTGTACTGGCTCTCAACCATGTCCTCCACCAGATCCACCGGCATGAGGGCGGTCTTGGCGGCGGCCTTCGCCCTGCCCACCTTCCCCTCCGGCGACACCATCTCTATGTACAGGTCGGCGGCCCTCGGGTAGATGGCCGCTATCCCCGCGGCGCTCCTCCCGTACTTTAAGGCCCCGAAGAGGGAGGACAGACCCGCAGACGCGGCCGCTCCACCTATGAGGGGCGCGTAGAGGTAGGCGCCGCTGCCGGCCTCCTTCACCTTCTCCGCTATGGAGCCACGGGAGTGGGCGGCCGTCAGGGCGGGCAGCCCGCAGACGCTGCCGGCCTCTATCGCTCCCGCCACTATGCCCGGGAGGAGGCCGAGCTTGAGCTCGCAGAGTATCGTGATGGCGCTGCAGGTGGCTGCGAATGTTGTGAGGCTGGCGTTGGAGAGTATCCTGTCCACTATCTGCTCGTCTATGTACTGGCCGTAGCACTTCTGGGGGAGCCCGAGCCTCTCCACGGTCTCGCCGTCGAGGCAGAGGGCGAACCCCCGGGACCCCGTCTTACCCTCGTCGTACTCCAGCAGGACCCGTCTGAGGGCGGCCGGGAGGCGGCGGGCGTCCACGTGGACGGGGAGCGTTTCCCCGCAGGCGGGGCTCCAGTCCACGGGCCGGAGGTCTCCCCGGAGGAGGTTCCCCTCGAGGCTCTCGAGGAAGACCCTCTGGGCCCCGCTGGGGCTCTCCTCTTCGAGGGCCGCCCGGAGGGCGCCTGCCACCGTGCCGGCGTCCGCGGGCTGGCCTTTGATCTTTATCTTTATTATTTGCTGGGTTATGTCTTTGTCGCCCGCCTTCCTGAGGCCCACCAGCAGCAACCCACCACCACCAACCAAGGTATCAACCTCCATTTATGGGTCACCTGGTGGTGTTAGGGTGGAGAGAGACCGGTTTTTGTCTTGTGTTCATTTCCATGTGACAGGTGGACGGACGGGGGTTTTGGGCGGCTTATTTGGTGGAAATACAAGTTTGGGTTGCACCCTTATTTAATGGACTTCGTGTTACTGGTTTTTATTTATTTAATGGACACTAGGATCACGGGTTGAAGGATTGTTCCATCGTGGAGTATGTAGAGATCTGAGTGTCCATTTATTCTATTCTCGTCCGAGTATGAATAAAATAATTTTGCAGGGGAGAAACATTATCTATAGCCGGCTCTGATCAGTTTTAATTAGGGGGGAGGGGGGCCCGGTACACTATATTCCAGTACCGCGGCCCTTCGGAGTGTTTTTTTGAGGGTGCTACTATTGATACAGAATTTAAGAGTATGGGGGAGTATCTTTAGTCATCTAACAAGGTGGCACCCGGGTATAGGGGAATATAATAGTGTGGCAGCCATAGTAGTGGTTAGCCATCTGGCCTGCCCCTGGTGTAGCACGGTATTCAGAGGCTTCTTCCTAGGGATCGTATCGCGTAAGGTTTATACGAACATCGGGACAGGAGACCCGCAGGGCGGCTGGGATGAGAGGTTCGGGATAACACACTTGGCTAACCCGGTTAAGTGTCCTTACTGCAGGAGGGAGTTCAGGGTCTTCGTGGGGGTCGAGGCTGATCTCGAGGCTTGGCCTTCCCGTATAAGGAGGGTTCACGTGGTCGTGGCTAGGGGTGATGAGCCCTGGGTTGAAGCGTTGTCGCGATGGCCCCACAGGGGCCTCGTGGCTAAGGAGGTGCTGGAATACACTCCTAACAGGGTCTACGTGTACAAGGACATCAACCACTTCAACAGCTATAACTCGGGGAGCGATGAGGTCGTGGTTGCGAGTCTGCCCGCCGATGTGGTTGGTAGGAATAACCCGGACAACGATGATTACGGTGGTCCTATAAGTGTGGACGTGGGTTGAAAAGCGTTGTCCTCGGACGACCCTGGGGTTGCCGCTGGATTCGGGCTAGATGTAGGGCCTGTAGAGTATATACAGTGCCTGGTATGCGGTAGGATGACTCCTGTCGATAAGGGTTACTGCTACCACTGCGGCGCCCCGCTGCCGTCCGAGGTTAGGCTGCCGCCCGGCTTAACGGTGTGCCCTAGCTGTCTCAGGGTGACCGCTGTTGACAGGGGTATATGCAGGAGGTGCGGTGCGCCTCTCCCCCGGGAGCTTGTGGAGAGGGCTTTGAGGGGGTTTAGGACGGCTTCCCCCTTCACAGCTAGGAGCCCCTGGGTCTCTGTGTCGGGTAATGGGGGTGTGAGAGTGTTGAGGCCGGGGGTTGTGTCAGGCGTTGTTGTACCCGGCTCTGTTGGAGGGTGATTAAGAGTGTACTTGGGCTTTAACGGGAGTGTGGGAGGCTACAAGTATTGTCCCCGGTGCGGTGTTGTAGTCATGCCCGTAGGGGGGCGGTGCCCTAGGTGTGGGTACAGGTTCCCCGTATCAAGGCCTACTGTGGTGAGCCGGGAGAATGTTCTCCCTGGGAAATGCCTGGTTAGGGTGGGTGAGAGGGTTGGAGTCGGGGGTAGCGTCTATCTGTGTGGGGACGATCTTCTCCGGGGAGTAGCCATAATGGGGTTACCCGGTAGTGGTAAGACAAGTATGTCTAGGCGGATAATCTTCGAGGCGGCGTCGCGTGTTAGGGGTCTTGGTGTTGTTGTTATGGATGTGGAGGGAGAGTACCGGGAGCTGGCTAGCGTCGTGGGGGCCAAGGTCGTGGAGCCTGGTGACGGTTCATCTCTGGGGATGCTTGATTGGAGGAGTTATGGTGTTAGCGTCGAGAGGGCTGCCTCTCTCGCGTCTGAGGTACTCATAGATGTGCTGGCCCGTAGTGGGGCTCCATTCGCTGATACAGTCCTATCTCCTGCTGCGCAGTCTCTGGTGAGGCGGGGGGTTCACCGTGCTGTGAGGGAGGGTATAGTGGAGTGGGGGAGGTTCTTGGATGTGATGGACTCTCTTGCCTCGAGCAGGGCTGAGGCGGCGGCCGTGGAGGGTGTTAGGAGGAGGTTTGAACTGATCGGCGGGAGGTGGCTTGACTGGCTTTTCGGGAGGGACTCTCTGGGTTTCTCGGCTGGAGGCTTTAGGGCGGTCTTCGGCTTGGAGGAGGCTTCTAGGCAGGCTTCCTATGCCGTCTTATCGCTTGTGGGGCGGAAGCTTCTCTCCAGTCACAGCGTGTTGAGGGAAGAGTCGCTGCGGGCTCTCGTGGTCGTCGAGGAGGGCGAGTTGTTCGTGCCGTCCGGTGGTGAGGGCCTCTGGGTGGCGCCTAGCGTCGTAACGGGTTTGTCGTTGGAGGGTAGGAAGCGTGGTATAGGGCTTGTAATGGTGATGCATTCTCCTGCCCTTGTTGAGAGGAGCGTGTTGAGGGGTATGGGGACATTCCTTGTTTTCAGGCTTAGGGATAGGGGTGACGTGTCGGCTGTTTCCCAGATGCTAGGTAACCGTTCCCTGGGGGATATAGTTATGATGCTTCCCCGGGGGGAATTCCTCTTTTCTAGCTATAGTATGCCTAGCGTTGTGAGGGTTAAGGGTGACGGGCTCTTCTTCTCGGGTGCCAACTCCTATATGCCCCGTATAATTGGTTTGCTGAGGGAGAAGGGGGCTCTGAGTATTAGTGAGCTTAGGGGATACCTGGGTGTTTCAGGGAAGGTCTTCGCCCGGAGCATTAGGCCTCTCCTAGATTATATGAGGAGGCAGGGCATCATTGATGTGTCCGTAGTAAACACGGGTGGACGGGGTAGGCGTCCTGTTGTTGTGGGATTACCATCATCTAACCCGGGATTTGTACACGGTTACCTAGAGAGGAGGGTTGTAGAGGCTGTTAGGAGGGTTTACGGTGTTGAACCAGTTGTCGAGGGGGTGGGTCCAGACGTTGTGGTTGAACTGGAGGGTCTGGAGGTGTGTATCGAGGTAGAGACGGGGAGTAACCTGCTGGTGTCTAAGTATGAGTCTTTTAGGGAGAGATGCGGGTTTTTGGTAGTGGTTTGCTCTAGCTCCAAGTGTAAATCCAGGGCGGGCAGGATAGCCGGGTCCTTCTTCCCCCCTACAATGTATAGGGTGATTCTACTGGAGGGCCTGGAGGAGGTCCTCCGGGACGTGGAGCGGCGTTGCTTGTATAGGCCGCGGCGCGCCGCTCTATCTACCTGTGTATCAGGCGGCCTGGGAGGTGGTAGAATTAGGCTCTATCTCCGTGGTGAGGAAGGTCAGGCTGCGTGAACGCGGGACGGGGCGCGTGGTCCAGGCGAATATATCCCCTAGTATGACGCCTGACGAGGTTCTGGAAGCTATACGCGCTGCTGCGAATATACGTGAGCCTGTTATACTGTGGAGACGCGACTCTAGGGGAAACGAGATACCTGTCACGGGGGTTCATGGGAGAGACCTTATAGACGCGTATGAGAGCGGTGTGGAGATAATGTTTGAGCCTAGGAGGGTTTATGGATGAGTAAACTAGCCAGTGAGGCCTCCACGGTTATTAGAAGGCTGGGTGAAGGAGTCGCCTATTGGAACGAGCCTGCCGAGGCGCTTGTCGTGAAGGCGTTTTCTATAGAGGATAAGAAGGAGTATAAGATAGTTATCATGGATAGTGATGGTTACCCGGAGAGGCCGCCTAACGTGTTCGTGGTACCCTATCCTCTTTATGTCATGAAGAAGAAGGAGTATGAGGAATCCCATGCGAGGCATTGTTGCTTCAAGGAGAAATCCAACTCGGGGAGACACGTCTGTTTGTTCCACCTAAATAGAAACACGTGGGACGCGATGAGGAGGGAGGTCGGTAGCAGGGGGAGTAGACTCCTAGTCGCGGTGCTGATGAATGTCTTCCAAGCCCTTTCCCTCAGGCCTCCCGTGCTAAACTATAACCTTAACACCCACACGGGGGGAGGGCGTTATGGGTAGCGGCTTATGGGATCCCTGCAGCCGCCGCTCCTTCAGAGACGCTAAGGTCGTTGTCGATCATAGTGTAATGGGTAAGCTTTCACAGTATGTAGAGGAGACCTCCAGTGGCGCCGGGGAACTGTGCGGAGGGTTAAACGTATCCTATAATCCCTTCTACGGTTACCTGGTATGGGGTATTGTAAGGGGGGAGATCGACCATGGGGGAGCCCATTGTGTACCCAATACAGCTGGTCTACAGGGAATCTGGCATACTCACCCGAAGGGGCTTTGCAGGGCTTCAGGCATTGACATGGCCACTATGAGGAGGGATGCTGAGAGGTCTATCGAGGCCGTTATCCCGGGTGTGCCTCCCTTGAATATGATAGCAGCCTCGGGGAGCGAGGGCGTCTGCGTCAAGTCTTATATTCCCTCTTGGAGTGCATCATGCAGGACTATTAGTGGACCCCACGCCTATATCGTGGAGGAGGCGGGTCCAGCGTTTAGAGGGGCTTCATGGGGCATGTACAGGCTTATAGAGGTTGAGGAGAAGGAGGATCCCATGGAGGGTGGTAGCTATTATGCTGTGAGGATTAAGGGCGACCTTGACGCGGAGGAGGCAAATGGTCTCTCCGGCATGGCTGGAGTATACTTAGCGCATAGTGTGCCTCCTCACGCTAGCGCTACGGTGCTCGAGTTTGCTAGGAGGAGGATTGGCGGTAGGTTATGGCTGCTCGACGATCTGGCGGGGCTCTACCTGGTAGAGGCTTCGCAGGGGTTCCCGGTCGTCGAGGAGGTAGAGGTTAGTGTCGCCTCTACGGGATTGGGTTGGAGCGAGAGGATGAGCCTGCTGGAGTCTGAGTATGGTTTCCCGGTTTCCAGTATAGGAAAATCCACTGTAGCCTTGTTTGGAGCAGGCTTCATAGGCTCCCGTATAGCTGAGGTTGTTGCACCTTACGTGGGGAGGCTTATCGTCGTGGATTACGACTTTGTGGGGGAGGAGAATATTGGTTACCAGTCGCTCTATTCCCTCCAAGGCTTGGACGCGGAGAAGGCTTCTGTCTTGACTAGAGAATTGCTGGCCAGGCATTCCAAGCTGAGGGTGGTGCCGGTCAGGCATAGGGTGCCCGATGGTAGGTCGGCTCCATCCAGCGTCGTGTGGAGCGTGGTCGAGTCTGCCGACGTGGTTGTCACCGCATTCGACTCTATGGGGCCCAGGCTTAACGTGCAGCTGGCAGCGTCGGGGCTGGGGAAGCCGTTAATCGATGCATCAGTAGGCTTGGATGAGGGTGTTGTATGGACCTGGATCCCGGGCGGCGGCTCCGCCTGTATAGGATGCTATCTATCGGGTAGTGCCGCCTATGATGCAACCTCCAATACTTATGCGTCTCACCCGGTGCTTGCATGGATGACGGCTAGCATAGCCGGGTGGAAAGCCGTGTTAGTAGCCTCTGGCCGTGGAGGCGGGGGTGACGTTCTCAGGGTTTCCCTAGGTGGTGATGGTGTGCCTAGGGTTAGGAGGGAGGTTATAGTGGAGGATAAGGGGTGCCCGTACCACTCTGGGAAGGTTAGGCTCAGCTTGAAGAGTGAGCTGAGGGGTGTCTCGCTTAGGGTCGAATTGGATGAGGAGCCGTGGATGCCTGTGTCTAGGGTGTTGGAGAGGCTGGAAAGCATTCTGAAGGG
>CAYRZG010000071.1:0-7870 GCA_964428695.1 uncultured Desulfurococcales archaeon | reverse complement strand
CCGCACCTCTCAGCACGTATTCCGCTGCTAGTATCCCTGTTATCCTGCCGCTAGTGAGGCACTCGGCCGTGCTGTTGCTTCCCAGCCTGTTGGCCCCGTGGATGCTTGCTGCGGCCACTTCGCCGGCGGCGAAGAGGCCTCTTATCCAGCGGCCCTCCTCGTCTAGCACCCTGTAGTACATGTCGGTGTGTATGCCGCCCATCGTGTAGTGGGCTGCTGGCCTAACCGGTATGGGCTCCTCAACTGGGTCTATTCCAGCGTACCTTATCGCTATCTCTCTAACGGCGGGGAGCCTCTCGTTTATCTTCTTCTCGCCGAGGTGGGTTAGGTCTAGGAGCACGTAGCCGAGGCCGCTTACCTCGTCAACGAATCCCCTGCCCTCGAGTATCTCCTTCATCTCACACCTGGAGACAATGTCTCTTGGTGCAAGCTCACCCTTGGTGGGGGCGCAGTCCTTTCGGAGCATGAACCGTTCTCCCTTATTGTTGATGAGGTATCCTCCCTCGCCTCTCGCACCCTCGGTTATCAGTATGCCGCTTGGAACGAGGCCCGTGGGGTGGAACTGTACGAACTCGGGGTCCTTGAGCGGTATCCCAGCCCTGTAGGCCATGGCGTAGCCGTCGCCGGTGACGGTGTGGGCGTAGGTTGTGAAGTTGTAGAGCCTCCCGCCGCCGCCGGCCGCTATTATGGCGGCCTTACTCTTGAAGTAGTAGAGTTTGCCCTCCCTCCAGTTTATAGCGTAGAGCCCCCTGTACTCTCCGTCCTCCACGACTATGTTTGTGACGAACCACTCGTCGTACCTCTCCCAGCCATCGTATTCTAGGAGCTTGTTGTAGAGGGTCTGCATTTCGAAGAATCCTGTCTTGTCCGCAGCGAACGTAGCCCGGGGATGACTGTGGCCTCCGAAGGGCCTCTGCGCTATCCTGCCGTCGGGCCTCCTACTCCATGGTAGCCCCCAGTGTTCTAGGAGTCGTATCTCCTCCGGCATGAGCTTGACGAAGAGCCAGACAGCCTCCTGGTCTGCGAGGAAGTCGCTGCCCTTGATAGTATCCCAGGCGTGGAGGGCGAAGCTGTCGCCCTCCTCCGGGTATAGGACTGCAGCAGTACCACCCTCAGCGCTCACACTATGGCTCCTCATCAGCTGAATCTTGCTTATCAGGCCGACGTCGACCTTGTCACCATACTTCCTCTTAATCTCGACCGCCGCCCTCAGCCCAGCTATACCGGTGCCTACGATTACCACGTCGTGTTCTATAGTCTCGACTATAGGCACCCTTTCTCCCCCGCCACTTGGGGGCCTCCAGTCTCTTGGTAGGCCCACCTACCATATTGAACCTATATATCTTTAAGAATCTAGGCGGGAGTGTTTTATCAAAATATGGCCTCCCAGTTTTAAACTCCACTTGGTAATACTCTAGTGTTTCCTCCTGCGAATATGCTCGGCGTACTCCTCCGGCTTGAGTAGCTTCTCCAGCTCTCCAGGGTCGGATGGTTCCATGGCGAATATCCAGCCTTCCCCGTATGGGTCCCGGTTTACCAGCTCTGGCTCGTCTAGAAGCCTCTCGTTCACCTCGACTATCCGGCCGGAGACGGGGGCTTTGACGGGCTCGGTGGCCTTGATACTCTCAAGCCATGCAGCGTCTTCTCCCGCCCCATACTCGTCTCCGACCTCGGGAAGCTCTACTCCCACTATATCCTTCATCTCCTTCTGCGCATAGTCCGTGACGCCAACCCGGACTCTTCCATCCTCGACTCTAACCCACTCGTCCGTCTCAGTGTAGAGGAGGTCCCTGGGAACCACGTACTCCTTCCCGTCAACCCTCACGATTATCGGCTCAGCCAAGGCCTTGGACACCACTTCCAAACAGGGCCATGTTGGGGTCTAAAACGCTAGCCTCCCACAGCCTGTATGGGTACCAGGGCGTGGCCTGCAAGAAGAGGGATCCCGGCAGGATACTGGTTGAGGGCCCACTCGGGAGGGTGGAGGCTTCCCAGGTGATCCTACACCCGAGGGGGTGTATGGGTGCCAGGCATACACATCTAGACTTCACCCTCCCCCGGGACCCCTGTGGCCTAACAGAATACCTGTCTAAGGGCGGGGCGAGGGTGAATGCCTGGAGGAGCGGCGGCTGCCTAGAAGTTGACCTCACCCTAGTCTTGGGTGTTGAGTGTAGGCTCTCCATATGCCCTCCACCCGTCTGGGGTTCGAGGGTTTACCTCATGTTGTCTAGGAGCGGCTCCCTCTACCTGACGGTGCAGGGTTAGGCCACCTATACTACGGGCACCTATATATTCGGGGCACGCCCTTGGCCTGGCCGGGTGGAATGTTGAGCGGCGCCCCGATCGAGAACCCTCTAGTTAGGGAGATTGTTGAGAAGTACAGGGTCCTCTGGGCCCTAGGCCACGCTATGGCGCTGATGGGCTGGGATAGTCAGACCTACATGCCCAGGGCGGGGAACGAGGAGAGGGGCCTGGCTAGGGCTGAGCTGAGCGTGCTCAGCCGCCAGCTCCTCCTCAGGCCCGAGCTAGTGGAGCTTGTCGAGAAGGCGCTTGAGGCCGAGGGCCTGAACGACGTGGAGAGGGGGATTGTGAGGGTCCTATGGAGGGAGATCGACAGGGCTAGGAAGGTGCCGCCCGAGTTTGTCTACGAGATGGCTAAGACGGCGCAGGAGGCTAACATGGCTTGGAGGGAGGCTAGGGAGAAGGACGACTTCGAGATCTTCAGGCCACACTTGGAGAGGGTCGTGGAGCTCGCCCGGAGGCTGGCTGACTACCTTGGATACGAGGAGCACCCGTACAACGCTCTCCTAGACCTCTACGAGGAGGGCCTCACAATAAGGGATGTCGACAGCGTTTTCGACTCCATTATACCGTCGTCGAAGAAGGTCCTGGAGAAGGTGCTGGCCGACGACTATTATCCGAGGAGCCACCCGTGGGAGGAGAAGCCATACCCAGAAGAGGCGATGGCCAAGGCTAACAGGGAGGTCCTAGACCTCCTCCGCTTCCCGTGGGAGCGTGGAAGGCTTGACGTGAGCCCCCACCCGTTCACCATAAGCCTCGGCATACGCGATGTTAGGATAACAACTAGGTATGAGGGTGTGGACTTCAAGCGCACCATATACAGTGTGGTCCACGAGTTCGGCCACGCGCTCTACGAGCTACAGCAGGATGAGAGGCTCATAGCAACACCAGTGGTGGGTGGCGCGAGCCTGGGGGTGCATGAGAGCCAGTCGAGGTTCTGGGAGAATATAGTGGGGAGGAGTAGGGCGTTCGCCGCCCGCCTCAAGGCTATCGTAGACAAGTACCTAGACTTCACCAGGGAGGCCAGCGAGGAGGAGATGTACAGGTACGTGAACACTGTGAGGCCAAGCCTAATAAGGGTCGACGCCGACGAGGTGACATACAACTTCCACATCTACCTAAGGTACCAGCTCGAGAAGATGCTCATAGCCGGCGAGTTAAAGGTGGCAGACCTCCCCGAGGTATGGGCTGACATGATGGAAGAACTCCTAGGCGTTAGGCCGAGGAGCCACAAGGAGGGCGTGCTACAAGACATACACTGGAGCTATGGGAGCATAGGATACTTCCCAACCTACACTCTCGGCAACGTGCTCGCCGCCCAGATAAAGGCTAGGCTCGAGGCAGACCTGGCGCCAGTGTCAAGGCTAGTGGAGGAGGACAGGATCCCCGAGATTCAGGCGTGGCTGAGGGAGAAGATACACGTGTACGGCAAGATATACCCGCCTAAGACGCTGGTCGAGAAGGCGCTCGGAGAACCCATGAACCCGGAGTACTTCAACCGCTACCTGTGGGAGAAGTTTGTGGAGAAGAAGGCGTAGACCCAAACCAATATCACCCCCAGCCTGTACCCCAAACACTATTCTGGTGGCCTGATAGTGGCGTTTAGGCCGGCTAGGAGGCTAGACTATAGGAGCCTGGCGGCTAGGGGGGGCTACGCTTTAGCCGGGGTTATCGGCTACATACTCTCGCCGGCCAGCTGGTGGAACGACGCTGTGGTGAACATACCCCTAGCCCTGCTGGCCGCCAGGCTGCTGGAAGCGGCCGGGGTCCCCCTGGAGGCCGGGTTCACCCTAGCATACTGGGCTACCAACGTTGCAGGCATGATCCTCATGGCCGTGGGAGTGGAGGGGGCGGGCAGGGGGAGGGTCTCCAGAAGGAGCCTCCTAGCCGGCCTCGCCGTCTCCACAGTCTATACTCTAGCCGTGGTCGGTGTCTTGCGCCTTCTAGGCCTCTAAGCCCTCCCCCTGATAGGCGCCTTGATACTCGCCCTTCGCCTCCCCGGCTAGCTTTATGAAGATGATCTGGGCTATCCTCGCCCCAGCCTCGACCGTGATTCCGTTGGGGTTGTAGACTGTTAGGAGGGCCTGGCCCCTCCCCTTGTAGCCCGGGTCCCAGACCGCGCAGTGTAGCGCCGCCCCCATGCGGAGGAGGCTGCTCCTCGGGAAGCATAGTCCGAGAGAGTCCCTTGGCACTTCCACCACGTCGAGGAACCTTATCCGATAGGCTCCGGGTGTTAGCCTCCAAACGCCGCCTTCGGGGGCTACTGGGGTGCCTCGGGGGATGATCCTAGACTTGACGCCTAGCAGGCCGGGCTCGGCTAGCATCTCGACCTCGGCCACCCGCAGGTCTACGCCTGCCGGCTGCACCTGCCCGTCGCTGGCGGTTGGGACGGCTCCAAGCTCTCGGATCATCCAGCCTGGCAGTGCCACCCTGCACACCCTAGACTATTACCGTCTAACACCCCCGATTCCGGGCGTGTGGCCTGGTAACACTCGCCTCGGGTGGACGGCTTGCCGGCTAGGGTCGTGCTTGTCGAGGAGAGGGCCCGGGAGATAGGCAGGCTGCTGTCTGGCAGCCTCGACGCCGTGCTCCGCCTGGAGGAGGGGGACCCGCAGCTCCACGCCGTTGCCAGGGTTGCCGAGGCCCGGGGCGCGGGGGTGGCGGCGGCAACCTCGAGCCTGGTGGCGCTCGTGAGCTACAGGCTGACCATGAGGGGGGAGGAGTGGTGGGACTGCTACTCTCGCTACTTCACAAGCCAGCCGCCGCCCGGGAACGCCCTGGAGGCGGGGAGGCTCGTGGCCGGCTTCCTAGACTCGTGTAGGGGGAGCCTGGTTCAGAGGGAGGCTAAGAAGAGGAGGGTCGAACGCGCATCTAGGCTTGCAGCGGATGTTGTAGACAGGCTCCTTAGGGAGCCGTGGGAGGTTCTAGACTCGGCCTCCTGGCTGATAACCGGGTATGCCAGGGCGTTGGGGCAGAAGCCTTGGAGGAAGACGATAGTATTCTCGGCTAAGATGGCCTACTACTCCGCCAGAGCCGGGCTGGGGGAGCGGGTCCCGGCGCCCAGGGACGCTCCAATACCCGTTGACGTGAGGGTCTCCTGCATAACCTACACTTCCCGAATGGTCGAGGCCCCGGGATACCGGGCCATACTATCAAACCCGATCCCAGCAATACAAGCCTGGAACATAGTCTCCGAAGAGTCTGGCATCCCCCCGCTGAACCTAGACAGCCTAGCCTGGCTCACAGGCTGGCTCCCCCGAGACCTGGGTTGGGCGGAGGCGCTGGAGAGGCTCACCAGGCTATTCCAGGAATACTTCGGCGACAGGGGGGTTAGGCTGGCGAAACTACTATTCTCCCGCCCATGCAGGTAGCCAGTGGGGCCGGTGGCGAGGAGCCATCTCCCCGACCCCACGCCTGGGGGGTGAGGAGCACGCCCTTTGCCGAGGCCCCGAGAGTGAGTGTTTAGGGTTTGGGGAGAAGACCCCGCGGGACCGCTCATCCCAGCATGGGCCGGGACACGGCCCCGTCTCGGCCCCGCCTCGGCTGTCTTGGGGGCGGCCTTTAAATGCCCCAGCACCTCCCAGCTCCTACGACGGGTGCTGGTATTGGCGAAGAAGAAGGGTAAGAGGGAGGAGGGAGGCCAGAAGGGTAGGAGTCTCGTAACCCAGGCCCTCTACGATGTGAGCGTGCCACCGGAGCTTCTCGAGAGGGCGAAGAAGGACGCTAGGAGGGAGAAGTACCTCACCCCCTACACTGTCAGCCAGAAGTACAATGTTACAATATCCACGGCTAGGAAGCTGCTACGCATGCTGGAAGAGGAGGGCGTCATAGTAAAGTTCTCCTCGAGCAGGAGGAGCCCGGTATACGTGCCCAAGGAGAAGGCCATGGAGGCTCCTAGGGGCATATGAGCGGTGCCCACATCATGATCATACTGGTCGCAGGCTTCTCCGAAGACTCTGGGAAGACTATTCTCGCGGCGAGCCTAGTCTCAACGCTCCGCTCGGAGGGACTCGACGCTGTCGGAGTCAAGCCCCTCGCCGGCGTGGACCTTTGGAGGAACCCCGGCGTACTGCGCGAGTCGAGGCTTCGGAAGCTCGTATTGTCTGGGGACGGCCTCCTCCTCGACAGGGCCGGGGACGGGAGCCTTGGCGCGGAGGCTGTATCGCCCGTAGTCGTACACTTTGCACCCAGGGATGCTAGGAGGGGTAGGATCGTACAGGAGCCTGTTCTAGGCAGGGTCTCGGCCTGCCGGGAGGGGAGGGTTGACACCCTCCACTGGCTCAACGTTGAGGCTCTCGACAGGGTCCCGGTGGGCTTGCAAGCGCAGATACTTGACACTGCAGGCTCCCTCGAGCCTAAGCCGCTCCGCGCAGGGGACGAGTTCGCCCAGCGGGTTCTCGAAGGAGCCTTTCTAGCCCAGGCGGACTCCTGCCTCCACCGGGCTGTCGAGGGGCACGATGTTGTGGTCGTGGAGTCTAACTCCGACCAGGCGGCTCCCACGCCGTTAAGCCTGAGGGCCAGCCTAGTGCTTGTAGCGGCGTACGGCGTGGCCTTCATAGTTGACGGTGACAGGTGGGCTAAGGCTGTAGCCCTCCTCGCCGGGACCCGGGGGCACATAGCTGTCTCAGCCGAGGAGGCGCTCCGGGTTGCAGGCCACGTGAGGGAGGTGGCGCTCCCCTTCCTAGCCGACCCGATCGAGGGCTACTCTCGCAGCGACCTAGACCCTATACTAGACCTGGTTCTCCACAGGTAGTAGCGGGGCCTGTGACGACAGTCGTGCCCGGACCCGAGCCTCTGGGCGGTGAAGGGTCCCCCTGGGGTAGCCGAGGCCCCAAACTATATAGGGTGTGGATTGAAAGACTCAATGCTCAACGAGGTGTGCTGGATGGGTAGGGTTGTCATAGAGAGGCTGAAGACGGGCGTGCCGGGCTTCGACAGGCTAATAGCGGGAGGCATCCCGAGAGGATTCTTCGTCGCCGTGGTTGGGGAGCCGGGTACCGGGAAGACTGTGTTCAGCATACACTTCGCATGGCAGGGAGTCCTGGAGGGCGACAAGGTAGTATACGTTACTACCGAGGAGAGCAGGGAGAGCGTAGCCCGCCAGGCTGCAATGTTTGGCATGGACTTTTACAAGGCGATGGACGAGGGGAGGATGATTATCATAGACGCCCTCATGAGGGGGAAGGGTGACGAGTGGACCCTCCACGAGCTCGACGTGGAGGAGCTTGTGAGGGTCGTGCTGGAGGCTAAGAAGAGGCTCGGCTATGGGCGGGCCAGGCTAGTGGTTGACAGTATGAGCGCGTTCTGGCTCGACAAGCCGGCCATGGCTAGGAAGTACAGCTACATGGTTAAGAGGATACTCTACAAGTGGGACTTCACAGCACTCCTGGTGAGCCAGTATGCGATAACCACGGCTGGAGCCTTCGGCTGGGGCCTAGAGCATGTGGCGGATGGTATAGTAAGGTTCCGCCGCTTCGTCCGCCAGGGCGAGCTTAGACGCTATGTTCTCGTCGAGAAGATGAGGCAGACCCCCCACAGCCTGCGACTCCACAGGGTCGAGATCATAGAC
>CAYRZG010000070.1:0-7890 GCA_964428695.1 uncultured Desulfurococcales archaeon | reverse complement strand
CTATAAGGGCGAGTATCTAGTCTTGGACGCCACAGCCTTCTACCCTACAGGCGGCGGGCAGCTGCACGACACTGGCATTATCAGGGTTGATGGTGCCGTGTATCGTGTTGTCCGGGTTGAGAAGGTTGGAGACGTAGTAGTCCACGTTCTAGACAAGCCCTTCCAGGGAGGCGAGATTGTCGAGGGCGAGATAGACTGGAGGCGCCGCTACAGGCTAATGAGACACCACACCGGAACCCACGTGGTACTAGCCGCGGCCAGGAGGGTGCTCGGAAACCACGTCTGGCAGGCAGGCGCTGAGAAGACGCCAGAGAAGGCTAGGCTCGACATAACCCACCACAAGCCGCTATCCAAGGAGGAGGTTAGACGGATAGAGGAGCTTGCAAATATGGTCGTAGATGATAGGAGGCGTGTCAGAGCCATTGTGCTCCCTAGGAACGAGGCTGAGGAAAAGTACGGGTTCCGCATCTACCAGGGAGGCGTCCCAATGACTCCTGACATTAGACTACTCGAGGTGGAGGGCTGGGATATAGAGGCTTGTGGCGGGACCCATGTGGCTAACACTGGGGAGATAGGAGGTATCAAGATAGTCAACGTGGAGAGGATACAGGATGGCGTGATAAGACTCGAGTATGTGGCGGCAACCAGGGTGGCCGAGGAGGCTGACAGGCTAGAGGACACCCTCGAACGGATAGCAGAGAAGGTAGGGGGCGACAAGAGCCAGGTAGAGGCCAGGATACAAGGCCTAGTAGAGAGGGTTGAGAAAGCCGAGGAGGCCCTGAAGAAGTATAGGAGGCTGTGGCTGACACAGCTCGTGAAGGAGGCTGAGGAGAAGGGATTCGCCGCCGCAGAGGCGGTCGAGGCTGACAGGAGGACGATACAGGAGATATTGAGGGAGGCGACGAGCAAGGCTCCACAGGCGGTGATAGCAGTCTATTACAATACTGGGGACTACGTGCAAGTGGAAGTGGCCGCGGGTCCCGAGGCGGGAGTCGACAAGCTGGGTTCCATAGTGGCGGAGGCCGCCAAGCAGGTTGGCGGCAGAGGCGGTGGGAGCAAGACCTATGCTAGTGCCAGGATACCTGCGGGCAGGCTCGCAGAGTTCCTAAGACTGGTAAGGGAGAGGGTGCATGCATAGTGGAGTGCTTCGACAGCCTCATAGTAGACTTGGACGGCGTAGTGTGGAGGGATGGGGCCCCCATAGCGGGGAATGTTGAGGCCCTCCGCAGCCTAGCCGAGCGGGGGGTCCCTATAGTCTACTTGACTAACAACTCTACACGCTCCAGGCGCGTCTATTCCCTCCTCCTAACCCGGATACTCGGCTACAGGGTCCCAGCAGACATGGTTGTTAACAGCGGCTATAGCGCGGCGGAATGGATTAGAAGAAGGCTAGGCCCCACAATAGTACTCCCCGTCGGAGAAGAGGGTCTAGTCGAGGAACTAGCCCTAGCAGGCCATACCGTAGCCACACCCGGCGAGTGGAGGCTCGCCAAGGCAGTTGCAGTTGGCTTGGACAGAAGTCTAACATATAGGAAGCTAGCAGCCGCACACAAGGCTATAGTCTATGCTGGCGCCCTGTTCGTTGCGACCAACAGAGACCGCACCTACCCGGTAGCCGACGGCCTAGAGCCGGGAGCCGGAGCTGTGGTAGCGGCTCTAGAGGCCAGCGTTGGCAGGCCTCCAGACTTTGACGCCGGCAAGCCTGGCGAGTGGATACTAGGCCTAGCAATGGAGAGGCTCCAGGACTCGAAAAACCCGCTGGTCGTCGGGGACAGGGTTGAAACCGACATTGAAATGGCCCGTAAAGCAGGCATCAAATCACTCCTAGTCCTAACCGGCGTCACCAGAAAGCCGCCTGAGGGAGTGGTAGCGGCGAGGGACCTATCGTCAGCCCTAAGAGAGGGTATAGTTGCACCCTGCTAGGGTACTAGCACGGCCCTGCCAATAATCTCCCTCCTCAACACGGCCTCGTAGGCGAGGTTCACATCGTCCAGCCTATACCTGCGGTAGAAGGGTTTAACGGCTCCCGACCCGACCAGCCTGATTGCAGCCTCGTATTCCCTCTTGTTGAAAGCAGCGTTCCCGGTGACTATGAGTTCCCTCATCACGAGAAGGGCCGGCCGCGTTATGGTGATTGGTTCTCCGGTAACGTTTCCCACCAGCGCCATCCTGCCACGAGGCTTTAGGGCCCTCATAGAATCGTTTACAGTCGGAGCCCCTACAAGTTCTACGACAACGTCTACCCTACCCTCCTTCTTGTAGAAGTCCAGGCTGGTTACGGGCTCAACTCCAAGGCCTCGAAGCTGGGAGGCCTTCGCCTCGCTCCTCGTGTAAGCGTAGACTTTGGCGCCTAGAAGCGACAGGTATTGTATGGCGTGCACGCCCACGCCCCCACTAGCCCCGGTTACGAGCACCCTGTCGCCGGGCCTGACACCGGCTACTGAGACGGTATGCATTATTGTTGCGATGCCGCAGACGGCGGCAGCGTACTTCTCATACTCTCCGTCTGGAAGTGGGACAAGGTTCCATTCGGGCACGTATACTCTATCGGCATAGCCGCCTGGCAGGTTCTCTCCCAGAATAGCGAACTCGCCCGGCTCGCAGACCCCCTCGCCAGACTCGAGCGCCTCCTTACACTTATCCGTGAAGGCAATTGCGGGGAACACGCCAACAGGCTCACCGTCAACCTCACCGAAAACCTCGTGGCCCAACACTAGTGGTGGCCTGAGGTTGCGGAATCCGCCCCTCCATACAACTACGTCGCGGCCGCAGACGCCTACAGACTTAACTCTAACCTCTACCCAATCGTCGGGATACTCGTATTCGAATACTCCGGTACGGAAAGGTTTGCCAAACTCGTCTAGAATAGCAGCCCTAACCCGAGCCCTCGCCAATCCCGGGAACCCGTGAGTATCGGCTAGTCTAGGTGGGTATAGAAGTGTGAGTGGAGCATTGTACTAGCTCTTTAACTTGTATTTTCTGGCTCCATCTTCTTCGATAACCTCGACTACACCCTCCTCTATGAGCTTCTTCAACCTTCTATAGAGGGGTGTCTTAGGGATACCCGTCTCCGCCATAAGCTCCGAGGCGGTCTTGGGGCCCGTTTTTAGCGCTTCGAGTATCCGCCTGTCTCTCTCGTCAAGCCTCGCCTCGGCTAGGCTGGAGGCTCCACTCTTCCCGCTACTATTAGATGGGCGCTTAACAGCCATGTACACGGCGGCCGCGACGGCAACAGCTGCTATAAGGATGTATGTGAGGGGGCTCTTCCCTGCCGCAGGGCTCCGAGCCTCAGTCCCCCCAGCGGCTGTGGTGCCTCCCCTAGTTTCCTGAGAGGTCCCAGTCACGGCTTCAGTCGTAGTCTTGCCTGTGTGAGAGGTGGTTGTCGTTGTAGTAGCAGTAGTTTCCGCGCCCCCGCCGGGGGAGGTGGGTGTTTCCGCCGGGGGGATCACATACTCTACCCTAACGGGTCCCTGCTCGAAGGTTAGGTGAAGGGACCCGTTCACGTTTACAACACGAAAGCTCAGCGGGCTAACACTGACTGGCGCCGCCCCGGGCGGTAGTATTATCGTAGTAGTGCACGGGAAGTCTAATGTTAGAGTCCATATTGCCCCCTGCTTCGAAGTCGCATCCAGGGAGACTATGGTGACAGTAAGTGTCCCATTCTCGACAGCGTAGACAGTAACATTATTCATTCCTACATCTACAGCCGCTCCTACTCCACTCTCATACAGTGCCACAGCCGCTAGAGGAGTGAAGTTCAACGGTATAGTGATAGTTTCGGGCGCCCCTGTGACATTAAGCGTAATGTTAGCCTCTATGCTTCCATCATTATACACCATGACTATAGCGTCCAAGCACTGGTAAGGGGGAGAAGCCGAAAGGGAGACGTATGGAAAAAAGGCTAGGAGAAATAATGTGGCAACGGCCACCGCCAGCTGGCTTCGGGCGTTCATTTCCACTCCTCCATCCCCGCCCGAGGGTTTGCCTCTCTTTTCATACTAACCGTGCCTTCCACCGTGGCCTCCATGGCCGCTCATGCTCTCTTGCGGCATGTGCTGCTCGGCCCACTGTATGGTCTCGTCTATCAGTTGTAGCAGGTCTTGCGGGGCGTCCTGCGGGAGCATGGACTTTATCGTCTCAAGCTCGTGTATGCCAGCCTTCAGTATCGCCCTCAGCGCCTGTGCGGACAGGCTTCCATTCTCATACTCCTGGACGGCCTGCTCCATCTGCTGTCTTATCTGTTCAACCATCTGCCTTATCTGCTCGTAGTCTATGCTGGCGTTCACGCTCATGTTACCGTGGTGCCCGCCCCCGTGGCACTTGCAGGCCTTCCATATCTCGGCGTGCACCTTCACCTTAGCCTTGACTACTTCTACCATCGGGGCTAGCGGCCTGGGTAGTCCTAGGCTTGCTAGCGTGTCGACAGCCTCGGATATCCTATTCTGGGCTTCTACTATAGCTTGTATGGTGGCGTTCACATCACCTGCTTCTAGGCTCTGGGTGGCGTTCTCGATTAGAGCTGCCGCCTCCTGCACGTTGCTAGTAGCATTCTCGAGGGCCCCTACTATAGTACTGTTGGCTCCCCAGTTCTGGGCGGCTAGAGTTATCCTCTCGAGGGCGTTGCCTAGCCCTACTAGCCTGTGGTAGGCTGCGTTGAGGTACGCCTGCGCCCTGGCAGTGTCTACAGACCCTCCCTGCCCTAGGGCCTCGACAGCTTTGTCTAGCAGGTTTATGGTAGAGTTGACTGCAATGGCGATCTTGTAGGCGGCCGCCGCCACAGTAGCGTTGGACACCATTGCAGCCTTGTGCTTCTTGAGCTGGAAGGCCACCTTCTCCATGAGCTTAACCTTGAACTCGACAGTATCGTTGATCTTGTGCTGGGCCGCCAGCCTGACGGCGTTCTCTATCTCGGCCATTACCTGCTCCGGTATGGGTACTCCAGCCTTCCTAGCGTGGTCTAGTATAGCTTTAGCCCTCTCGAGGCCCATTACTGGAACCGGCTCTGGAGCATTTACTTGCTCTAGTATATTCTTTATAATATTGAAGGCTTGCATTGTGAGGTTTAATGCCAGTTGCAGGTTGCCCTCCATCTCGGCCTGGACTGCCTGGGCCATCAGGTTGTTGGCCTCGCTTATATTATCCTTGTATGCTGAGAGGTTCACGCCCGCCGCCTCTGCGGCCGCGATTGTCTCGTTCAGGGTCATCCACGCCCGTACTGTGAAGAGGCTTGCCTCTGCCTGGCTTCCTTCTTCGAGGGCTGACGCCGCTACTAGTAGGGGGCTTAGAGCCACCAGGGCGGCCAGGGCCAGGGCCGCCGCCCGTATGTGCATGCCTCTCACCTCCGCCTGCCTCCACCCTGCTAGTAGGGTGGCCTGGAGTGATTAGGGACCCGCCGGGAATGGGGGCGGGAAGGGTTCCGGTACGGGCGGGACTGCCAGTTGATATACTCTGCCAAGATGCCTGCGGTGTTTGGCGGAGGCCATGGGGAGGCTGGAGACGCTGGCATATGGGCTGCCTACTCTGGCCTACATGTATACCGTGGGGAGCGTGGGGTTCTGGCTCCCCCTTTACGCTGAGAGCCTAGGCTACTCCTACACGCAGATACAGCTTCTCGCCACCGTCTACTTCCTGGTGTTGACTCCCGCCACTCTCGCCTCGGGCGTGTTGGCCGACCGTAGCGGGAGGCCTGGCCTCCTAGCGGCCGCCGGCATGGTGTTGAACGCCGCCTCCACTGTCGTGATGGCATTGGCCAACTCCTACCCTATGCTGCTGGCCTCCCGGGTCGTGCAGGCTCTGGGCCTCTCTACTGCTATGCCTGTCACTGTCGGGGCCCTCAGCCTCTCCCGGGGGGTTAGGAGGGGGGTTGGGAGCGCCGGCGTGATAACAGCCTCGGGCATGGCTCTCGGCAGTGTGGCTGGAGGTCTACTCGTCGAGGCCTCCGGGTTCAGGGCGGTCTTCTACTCTGCCGCCGCCGTGAGCCTCGCCGCCGCGGCAGTCGCCTTGGCGACTAGGTTTCCGAGGCCCCCTGCGGGTAGGGGTGTTTTGGAGGGGCTCCGCAGGGTCCCGGCTAGCGTCTGGGCTGTGCTGGCGGGGCTCGCGGCCAGGAACACTCTTGCCACTGGCGTCTACAGTGTGCTCTCCATAGTCTTCCACAGCGTGATAGGCCTAAGCATACTAGGCACGGCACTAGCGCTCAGCGTCAACCCGGTGGTCCAGGCCTCAGCGGCTATGCCCATATCTAGGGCGGCCCGGGGGAGGGAGCTGGCATGGTATACTGGGGGCCTGGCGGCCACTAGCCTAGTCTTCCAACTCTACCTCCACGCCAGGAGCCTCCCAGAGGTTATAGCAGCCCAGGTAGTGCAGGGTGTCTCCTTCGCCTCGATAAACGTGGCTGGCAACATGTACATCATAGGGAGGAGTCCCCGCGAGATCCGCTACACGGCCTCCAGCCTCTTCGGCCTAGCATTCAACCTAGGTTGGATAACCGGTACCCTAGTGGCAGGACCATATATGGACTCCCATGGGCCCAGCGCATGGATAATGCTGGCCTCCATGTTAATCCCGCTGGTAGCGCTGGCGACCTACGTTTCAGCATGGCTGCTTGAGAAGCGGTTCTCGAACTCTTCTACTATAGTTGACAATGCCTTATCGAGGCTATCCACAGGCTCGGCGCAAACGAAGTTCGCCACCCCCTGAAACATGCCTCTAGCCCGTAGCCCCCTGCTCCGTAGCTGGCCTAGCAGCTCCGCCAGCGGCGGGTCCCCGCGCTTCATGCTCCAAGCACACACGGCCCTGTACCCCGAGGACTCGTCCTCGTAGCCTACAGCAACCCTGGCCCCCTTCGAGGCGAGCCTCCTAGCCACTATGAGGGCGTGCCTACCCCAGCCTCTAGCATAGTATACTCGGAACCCAGCCCTCGGCTCCTGCTCGTCGAGTCTAACATCGGAGAGGCCGACCTCGGCCTCCGCGCGGAGGCCGGTTAGGAGCGCGTCCCTCAGTATAGCCTTGCAGGGGTCGAGCCTCTCAGCCTCAACGATACTCCTGGGCGCCTCCCCGTGCACCCTCGGGTCCCCCTGGGCCACCAGCCCGTAGGCCTGCATTGCACAGTCGTGGGCGAGCTGATAGTCGCCCCTGGGGTCGAGCCTAGCCCTCACCATCATGTTCTGGTAGAGTCTGTTCCCGAGAGCCGCCTCGCCTAGAACCGCTACCACGCCGGCTGCCGCGAGTAGAGGGTGAGGCTCCGGGAGGAGGGTTGCAACGTAGAGGGCCGTGCTAGGCCAGTAGCCCCTCGCATCACCCCTAGGCGCCGGGTTGTAGACGAAAACGTTGCTCCTAAGACTACGCCCCCTAGACCAGTGCGTGTCGACAACAACCACCGGAGCCAAAACCATGGGAGCTAGCCTGTCGACGTCAGCCATGCTCCACCCCGTGGAGGCCAGCACGAGCCCGCCATGCCCCCTGCTGGCGGCGGCCAGAGACTCGAGCCAAGCCTGCCCGGGCCTGGGAGGCTCAGCAGGCAACACAGAGCCCCCACGAGCCCTAGACAGCAGGTATACCGCGGAGAGGAAGCCGTCAGCCCACCAGCCGTAAGCCACTAGAGGGTCCCGCTCCAAAACCTCCGCTAAAACCTCCGCCCCCAAACCGCACACCGAGCACCAAGCTTAGTGGGAGAGGCAAAAACATGCAGGCAAGACTTCGTCCCTAGCGACCTGAAAGCTCTTCAAACACTCACGGCTACAAGAACATGTGTAATGCTAACGGCATTCCCCCCGGAGCGGTGAATTCCCACTCTGTGCATAATCTAGTGTTTTCCCACAAATCTCAGTTAGAGCTAACTCTACTGGCGCGTGTATTACTATGTCTGCTGTGTGGTCTTGTGGTGTTGGCTGT
>CAYRZG010000069.1:0-8022 GCA_964428695.1 uncultured Desulfurococcales archaeon | reverse complement strand
GCACTGCCAGGCTGAGATGAGATTCCGCAACTCAACATTCGGCTCGGACAAGGTCGAGTTCCGAGACCTGGACAATGCAGACTACCAGGCGGCTTTCATGAGGGCGATCACGGAGCTGAACAAGCTCGGCATACCTGCAGGCCCATACTTCCCCCTGACCGGAATATACGTGGACGGCCGCCTCGTCGCAGTAGTGCAGGGTGAGATCAGCAGCCCCGACTACCTTAGGAGTATACTGGAGAACACTGAGAAGGGCAGGATCCTTGTCGTCCTGGGAGGGCAGGGGTACTCTATACCCCCCAACCAGGTGCTGGAGGAGGTCTTCCAGCCGAAGCGGTGAGGGCGGCTTGGAGTATCCCGGCGGCGTAGAGGTAGAGTATCCCGAGTGGAGGTGGAGGATACTAGCTGAGAAGAGGCGTAAGGCCCTCAAGGTCATGAGGGTCCTGGAGGGGTTAAGCTCTCCCGTCATAGTTCATGGGAGCGTGGCTAGAGGCGACGTTGATAGGGACAGCGACGTAGACATCGTGGTCCTCGAGCCGGTCCCGGCGAGCCTCGTCGAACTAGCCCTCGAAAGGGCGGGGTTCCGAATAGTATACAGGGAGATCGTGCAGGCCACGCCCAGCAACACGCCCAAGGTGTACTTCTACCTAGACCACTGGGAGGAGAGGGTCGTAAGCGTCCCCCTAGCCCCCCTACGGCCCAGGGAGAGGGAATTCTACCGCTGGGGAGGCGAGCTGAACGCCAAAGGCCTAGAGGAGGGCAAGAGGGTCCCGGGCGTCGACAAGAGCCTAACACTCATAATTCCAACCTCGAGAGGACACGTGGAGGTAGAGGTCGAGGGAAACGAGCACCTAGTCGCGAAAACACTAGGTGTTAGCCTGGAGACCGTGGAGGAGAGGGTTCGAGTCCTAACCAGGAGGAGAATCCACGGCAGGACAGGGGTATACGTGAAACACCCCATACCACCGGGTAGGAGCATAGAGGAGGAGGTAGAGCGTTTAGCACGAGAGTACCCGGGATTCCGTAGAATTCTATCCAAAATACTCTAGAAGACTCGCCAGACTAGGTTAAAACCATAATCTAAGCAGTCACTTCACTGCTGTGAGTCGCTGGGTCTCTGACACGGATTACCAAGACGGTGGGATAGAGTACCATAAGCGCAATAGCCGGTTCTACAGGCAGGCTTGGCCAGATACTCAACAATGTGTCCTTAATGTGCAGGATTCGTGCTAGGAAGTCCTTGGCTTAGTGCAAACCATTGTTGCGCTAGCCCTGGTTGGCCTAGTCTATGTTAGGGTACGCGGGACCGTGGAGGTTTTAGAGTAGCCTTCAGAGTCCAGCCGGAGGACAACGTCTTTCGACGTGACCGCTACTATTTCCGCTCCCAGCATTATGAGCTTGTCCTTGTATGGTAGTTTTTTGAGGAGGCTTGCTATCACCGGCCCCCGTGTCACTCGCCTCAACTCTTCGACGGCGCCTAGGAGGTCGTCTACCAGGTCTAGGACTGTGAAGGAGTATGTTACGTCTACGCTCTTGTCTGCTAGCGGTATGTTTTCCACGTTGGCCTCTATTGTGACGCATTTGCCTGGGCATACTATTTGGAGGCGCCACCTAGCTATCTCCAGCATGGCTCTGCTGTAGTCTAGGCATATGAGGGTGTCGATCCTGTCTAGGAGGCCTGTTGCCCTCATGTATTCTGCTAGGAGCCCTGTGCCGCATCCGGCGTCTAGGACTGTACCGTGTGGTGGGACCCGCCTTAGTGTGGCGGCGTACTTCTCGTACTGCTCGGCCCTGTAGAGCTCGTCGTAGCCTTTGGCTGTTGCCTCGTAGCGCTCTCTTATCAGCCTCCCCTTCCCCAACCCTCCCACCGGGGTATGCGGGGTGTCCAGGGCTGTAATAGTGGGGGGCTCCGAGTGTAGCCCGGTGAGCGTCTGGTACCCGCTTATGAGGCTGCTTGAGGCTGGCTTCGAGGTTCACGCCCTGGGGGTGGAGGGGCTTGAGTCCCTCTCGCCTCCCGAGCCCGTGGGCAGGTATGATATAGTCGTGTACGCCGACTGTAGGGAGGCTTATGGGAGCGTGGAGGGGAGGCTGACGCTATACTCTAGGGGTGGGGGCGAGCCTGTCACTGTAGACGCTGAGCGTGGTGTGGTTTATGCTAGGGACCCGTGGGCATTGTATCTTGCTATGAGGGAGCTTCTACGCCTCGCCTCCCGCCGGGGGCTTCTGGCCGACACTCCCAGCTCTCCGACGCCGGGGGAGGTTAGGAGTCTGGCTAGGAGGCTACGTCTTGACCGCTTCTAGCCACGCCTCGCTTATAGCCTCCACGACGTCCCAGGCCGTCATAGACTCGCCGAGGCGCTCGTATGCCTTCTCCCCGGCTCTGCCTGCGAGCCAGGCGGCGGCGGCCGCGGTGTTGAGCGGGTCGGCATCTTTTCCTAAGGCTATTCTCCTGGCTAGGAAGGCCGCTATTATGCCGGAGAGCACGTCTCCAGTCCCGCCGACGGCCATTCCGGGGACTCCCGCCTTGTTATACCTGCACTTGCCCGTGGGCGAGCAGATGTAGTCTACAGGCCCCTTCACGAGCACGGTTGCCCCCGTCTCCCCGGCTATCTTCCTGGCCGCCTCCAGGCCTTCTACGCCGGAGAGTCTCCTGGCCTCGCCCCTGTGGGGTGTTAGCACCACTGGGCCTCGGCTGAGGTCTAGGCCCGCTATAGCGTTTAGGCCGTCGGCGTCTACGACTAGGGGCTTCCCCTTCTCCAGGGCGGCCTCGGCAACGCTCCTGGCAGCGTCTAGCACTCCTGGGTCCCTGCTCAGCCCCGGCCCTATCAGGACGGAGTGGGCCTTCTCCATGGCCTGGAGTATAGTGTCCATGTCTCTCGCCGCTAGCAGGTCGCCTGTGAAGGCGACTGGGACTATGCTCGAGAACCTCGAGGCGGCCTCGACTACGACGTCGCGGGTGCTCGCCAGGTAGACGAGGTCTGCTCCAGCCCTCGCAGCCGCCGCGGCGGCCAGCATGGGGGCTCCAAGGAAATGCTTGGATCCCGCCACGACTAGGACGCGGCCCCCCACGCCCTTGTGGGCGTCCCTGGGCCTCGCCGGGACCCTGGCGGCCACGTCTCCGGGTCCAGCCAGCTCCTCTGCATCCCTCGGGAGGCCTATCTCCGCAACTATGATCTCCCCAGTGTAGAGCCTCGCCTCTAGAAGCCCCCGTTTCACGGCATGCATGGTTACAGTGGCGTCGCTCCTAGCGGCCCCCTCGGCGGCTCTCCCAGTGTCGGGGTCTACTCCCGTCGGCGTGTCGACGCTGACCCTAAGCCCTCCAGCCTGATTGTAGGCTTTAACCGCCTCAGCCACCGGGCCGCGGAGGGACCCCTTCACCCCAGTGCCTAGCAGCGCGTCTATTACGACGTCGGCGTCTCCAAGCTCTAGCCATCCATGGTGGAAGGGCTCCACTATCCTAACGCCACCACTCCTATGGAGGGCCTCGAGGTTGAGCCTGGCGTCCGGGTGGGATACCTCCACGCGAGGGTAGGCCAGGTGTACCTCGACCTTAGCGCCCCGGATAGCAAGGTGCCTCGCCGCTACCAGGCCGTCGCCCCCGTTGCCACCCTTCCCCGCCAGCACTACTACCCGCCTGCCACGGACGCCTCCAAGCCTATACTCAACGTAGTCGGCCACGCTCCTACCAGCGTTCTCCATGAGGAGGGAAAGTGGAAGCCCCAGCCAGACACCGTTGATCTCGTAGGCCCTCATGTCCTCGACGCTTATCGCCTCAACGCCGCCCACTACACGGTATAATCCCGGGGCGATCCTCTCCAAGCCCTGCAAGACCCGACCCCAAGCCTGGAGTGGGGGGTTCTAGATAATACGTGGCACCCCCCACTTGGAGGGCCGGGTGGCGTTGCATGGTGGAGGTGTGGTCCGAGGAGGTTAGAGTGTGCAAGGCCGAGCACAGGGTTCTCCCCGAGCATCTCGCCGCCCACCTCCGGGCGAGGGGGAGGAGGGTGCTCTCAACGCCATGCCTGGTGCTCATGATGGAGGCGACGGCTAGGGAGTGTCTCGACGAGATGCTTGAGGGGAGGACTAGTGTTGGCTACCGTGTCGACGTGAGGCATAGGAGGCCAGTGGAGGAGGGGGCACTTGTGCATGTGGAGGCGAGGCTGGTGGAGTTCGACGGGCGCAGGGCGGTCTTCTACATTAAAGCGTATAGTGGAGGCGAGCTTGTCGCCGAGGCTGTGCATGAGAGGTATGTTGTGGAGGGCTAACAGTCAATAGGGCTGGTGGAAACAATCGTTTCCGGTGGCCCCTATGGTCACAGTGGAGGTCCCCGAGTATAGGGTTGTAGACAGGGTAGAGCTCCCCGCTAGGGAGACTGCAGTCATAGTCGTAGACATGCAGAACGACTTCGTCAAGCCGGAGGGGAAGCTCTACGTCCCAACAGCCCAGGCGACGGTTGAGCCGATAAGGAGGCTACTAGACAGGGCTAGGAGGGCGGGTGTCAGGGTATTCTACACGCAGGACACCCACTACGACGGGGACCCCGAGTTCGAGATATGGGGCGAGCACGTCAGGTACGGGACCTGGGGCTGGAAGATTATAGACGAGCTAGCACCGCAGCCAGGCGACATCGTAGTACAGAAGACTAGGTATGACGGCTTCTACGGGACCCCCCTAGACGACCTTCTCAGAGTCTACGGGGTGAAATACACGGTCATAGTGGGCACCGTCGCAAACATATGCGTGCTCCACACAGCCGCCTCGGCGGCGCTACGCTGGTACAAGGTTGTAGTCCCCGTGGACGGCATCAGCGCGCTCAACGAGTTCGACCTCCACGCCGCGCTGAGGCAGATAGACTTCCTCTACAAGGGGACAATAGTAAAGTCCGTGGACGGCATAGTCTTCACCTAGGGCCCGGTGGCGTAGATTGCCGGCTCAGACCCCTAGGAGGGGGGTGAAGAGCAGGCTATACTCCGAGGGCCCCTGCCCCCCTCCCGAGGGTAGGGGGGCCTACATTCTCCCCCTGCTCCTAAACGTTGAGGCCCACCTCCCAATCCTCGGAGGAGTGAGGCTGGAGCCTGGAGTATACCTGTACGTAGGCAGCGCCCTCGGCCCCGGGGGACTTCGATCCAGGCTGAGCAGGCACCTGGAGGGCTCCGGGAGGCTATGGTGGCATGTGGACTATCTACGCAGGCTCTCGGAGCCCCTAGGCTACACGGCGTGCCTCTCGACCACTAGGGTTGAGGAAGATGTAGCGTTGGAGTGTTCGAAGCATGCCACCCCCGGGCCACGGGGGTTTGGGTCGAGCGATTCGAGCGTTGAAACCCACCTGTACAAGGCCGGCGTGGACTGGTGGAGGGTTGCCGAAGACTGTCTAGCCCGTGTCTGCGGCCATTCTATAACGTGCCTCCTCCAAGCCTCCTCTCGAGAGCCCAGGCTAGCACGTGGGGGAGCGCCCTAAGCCTGGGGAGCCCGGGCCTCGGCTCCACTATCCCCTTGGCGATCCAGTCCACCACATCCCCCGCCCTCCGAGGGGGCTCGGGGAGTGCCACGGGGCTGGTTGCAACCTCCTGCTCCACATGGGCGTCGCTGCCACTGGTGCCCGGGACCCCGCGGCGGCGGGCTAGGAGGAGGGCTGGGAGGTTGAACCAGGGTAGCCCCCTACTGTTCCACACCTCTATGGCGTCGAAATACTCTAGGAGCCTAGACACTCTGGGCCCGATGCTACTCCTAACCGGATGGTAAGGGTGCGCTGCGACGAGTATGCAGTTGTTCTCGCCAGCCCACTCGCGGAGAGCCTCGAGCAGGCGGGGCGCCCTCTCGACCGGGTCCCTACAGTAGACTAGCACGTCCCCATACTCGGTTCTAACCTCGCTCCCAAAGACTATTACGGGGCCTCCTAGAAGCTTCGATATCCTCGAAGCCAGGACAGAGCCACGGAAGCTATCATGGTCTGTCACTGCCAGAGCGGCCAGGCCAAGGCTCCTGGCCAGCCTCACCGCCCCCTCCGGGGTCATCCTCCCATCGCTCACAGTGGTGTGCAAGTGCAGCTCGGCCAGCGCCTCCAGCCCAGGCTCACCGCCACAGCCTTGCACGTTCGAGGTTGAAAGCCGTACCCCTCCAACCCCCGCGTGGGGGGCGGAGGTGGGTGAGGAGATAATACCGGTGTATGGTGAGGGCTTCTTCCACGTCACATGGGGGACCATCTACTATACCATCGTGTTCGACTATGTCGAGGAGACGGGAGGGTTCTGGAGGAGGATGAGGGACCCCAGGGAGAGGAGGCGCGAGGAGGAGGCCGCCGCGAGGAACATGCAGTCCCTCATGGACGAGGAGAGGGTTATAGTCAACGGACTGGAGACTAGGACTATCGTAGACTATGCGAGGCTCGAGTTTAGAGGCGACAGGTACAGGCATAGCATAGTCTTCCACTGTAGGATACCCTACAAGCCCATAGACGGGGTGAACGTGTACGAGAACTACTATGAGGCCGACAGGGCCCCCTACGACTACACCGTGTACTGGGTGGCCCCTCCCGGCGGGAGGATAGTCTCAGTGGAGGGCGCCGGGAGGGTAGAGTACCGGGCGGGGGGGCGTATAGCGGTGATATCCGTGCGCCGCGGCGACCGGGTCCCCGGGTATGAGAGCGTCGAGTTCCAAGTCCGGAAGCCAAGCGTGGAGAGCCTCTTCTAGGCGGGCAATCCTATCATGTCGAACCCTTCCAGGCCAGGCGCCTGAAGCCTCGACCTTATGCTAGACGCTACTATCCTAATAGTGTGCCTTACAGGCTCGACTGGAAGCCTCCTATAGCGGAGCATCTCCTCCACAGTCCTAAGGTCTTCTAGGACCCTCATGCCAGCCCTCCCGTTCATGAGGGCGAAGCTGGCATCCTCCAACACCCGGGCGGCTAGGCGGAGAAGCCATGCACTCCTCGCATCCCTAGCCCTCTCCGCCATCCTCCTATACATCTCGGCATACTCGCCCACAGTAACCCAGGCGCCCCCGGCCACCGCGACCACCGGTGTACCATCTAGAGGGGGCGGGGGATAGCCGGGGTGGGTCCCGGTCATACCAGGGTAGCCCGCTGGTGATACGCCAGGATAATAGGGGGGCCTCATGCCGCCGCCTATACCGGGTGTAGAGGTTGCCGCTACAAGGGCTGGCCGCCTTCATCGCAGGGCTGGTGGGGTTCTGGACAATACTATACCTGCTCGGCAGAGGTAGGAGTGGAAGGGTCGAGGTCAAGCCTGGCTACGCTATAATACGGGCGGGGATACGGCTCGAGCCTATGGAGCCTGGCCCGGCAGCCCTCTTCTGGAGGCTGTTCGGCCTCTTCAGCCTTGCCGCAACGGCGTTCATGGCCGGCCTCTTCTACTATTTCACCGTCAACCTGTTCGTGCTCCGCTACATTAGTCCTCCCCACGGTGGGGCTCCTGCGGGTTCCGTACCGCTAATCCCGGGCGTCACGCTAACCTGGACTGACACGGTCTACGTGCTAGTAGCAGTGGGCATCGCCGCCCTGGTCCACGAGCTCAGCCACGCCTATGTGGGGAGGAGCGTCGGCATTAGAGTCAAGGATGCCGGCATTGCACTCTTCCTGTTCATTCCGGCGGCGTTCGTGGAGCCAGACGAGGAGAGCCTTAAGAGGGCGCCTAGGAGGGCTAGGCTCCTCATGTACTCCGCCGGAGTAGGAGCGAACACCGTGCTGGCCCTGGCTATCCTAGCGCTACTATCTGCGGCAGCCTCGGGTGTCATGATCGTAGCGGTGGAGGAGGGATCCCCGGCTGCACATGCAGGCCTCATGCCGGGCGATGTCATTGTAGCCGTGAACGGGACCCGGGTCGAGAGCGTAGCAGACCTTGCAGGCCTCCTCTCGAAGGCCGGGATAGGAGACCCTAACACGACGGCCACGGTAGAGTTGACGGTGGAGAGGAATGGTGAGATGTTCAACATCACCGTGTACAAGCCCGAGGGGACCCCATATATTGGGATCCGGATAGTAGACTATTACGGGGTCCCGCTCTG
>CAYRZG010000068.1:0-8039 GCA_964428695.1 uncultured Desulfurococcales archaeon | reverse complement strand
ACAGGACAGGATATTAAGGATTACTATTTTTGTCCATATACTATTTATGTAAGGTATGTGCTCGGATTTGTAGAGCATCCTACTGATTACATGCTTTATGGTAGTGAGTTGGAGAAGGAGAGGCATATAAGCCATATAAGGGCTCTCTATAAGCCTGCCCGCGTCCTCTATAGTCCTCTATTGGAGGATGTAGTGCTCGGTCTTATTGGTAGGCCTGATTATCTGCTTGTATTAGAGGGAGACCAGTATGTACCTGTTGAGGTTAAGTGGGCTGAGCCTAGGAAGACGCGTAGCGGCAGGCTTCAGCCCCAGTATCACCATGTCATGCAGCTAGCATTCTATGCTTTCCTCGTCGAGCGGAGTATGTGTAGGGATTGTATCGTAAGATTCGGGCTTATATACTATCTTAGACCCCAGGGTAAGGTGTTAAAGGTTCCCATGAAACCCTACCTGAAAAAAGCTGTCCTTAAGGCTGTGGATGATATAAGGAGTATTGTTGAGGGGAAAGTAGAGCCGAGTGTAGGGCCTAGCTCTAGGAGTAAATGTAGAGGGTGTAGTTATAGGAGCTATTGTCCATACGGGTCATCACTAGCTTCGTTCTAAAAGCCCTTCTATACTTGATATGATGTCTGGAAGCCTGCTTATCCCACTGCCTAGACTGTGGGTTTCTGCTATGTTCTCGAGTTCACGCTGCCAGGTTAACGCGTAGCCTCTCCTCCTAGAAGACTTGTCCTCCTCGCTTGCCGCTAGTATGTCAGAGACTATTAGTGCACCTGTCGCTGCCTGCATGGTTCCTATACATGCAACACTACCCATAACCTCTTCTAGACTCTGGTAGCCTCCTGTGAGGAGGCCGAGTGCGTGTATTGTGTTCTTCACATCACTCTTAAGCCTGCTGTTTTCCTGGTTCTGTAGTGTTGATAGGGACTCCAACAATATTCCAGTCAACTTTTTAGTCATACCTATGTCTCCCAATAGCTCACTGAAAACACCCAAGTCAATCCTACTTATAGCACCGGCAATAGTATCCAGTATCCTCCGAATCTCATCGCTCTGAGAAAGCTTACTAGGATGCCTCCTCCCCATAGCAGCGTGATGTCTCGCCACTATATGGGATACTAAATAGAAAAGATTCGAAGCCTCCTCCAGCCCTCTATCCAGCAAGAGATCCGAGGCCCTATACGTTATAGTTGCGCTCACCCATTCATGCAGATAGAAGCTCCCACTATCGTGTTGGTAGAGGTCTGAAGCTTTACCTATATCATGGAGCAGCCCCGATAAAACCGCACCAGCCAGCAACGACTTATAGCCCAGTCCTATAGGCTTAACCGCGCATTTGGCTATTCCAGTTGAAGCGGTAAGCTTGTCTTCGAAATAACTCAGCACGCCTCCCCCAACCCTCTTAAGGTGCTCGTAGAGCGGCACGCCTGCTCCATGCCTAGCTATAGGTTTCCCCGCCACAGACTTCACACCCCCAGCCCTATACCCTTCTTATAAGCCCCCTCTCTGGCCCGGAACGCCCAGGAAACCCCGTATAACTCCTTCTTGTCTCCTATTATATCGTGCAGATCCCGTCTTACTCCTTCGCTTATAGCGCTACAGCTACGCTTGCCTCTTTTATACGCAGTATAAGCCCTATCCAGCTCTCCCGAGGCTATTTTATCCCCGAATCTATACACCTCCACAACAGGGCCGCCGTTCTCGCCTTCCTCTATTATGCTCCCGGTCATCCTGAAAGCCCATTCCAGGTCCACGGTTACAAAATCCCTTACACCATCGACATCAACGGCCACACTGGTCATCTGTGTCCTTCTGAACAGACTGCATAGCCCCTCATTGTCTAAGAGCTTCTTAAGGATGCTTGGCTGCACGTCGCTCTTAAGGTATAGTTTCAACAAGTTCTTCATATGGTCTATAGAGGAAAACGTGGGACTATTATTCCTGTTACGTGATACGAGCAGGTCAGCATAGCTTATTCTGTCCGGACTTCCACAGGGTAGCCTCCAGTCTATGGTCTTGCCTCCTGACAAACTGGATTTAATAATATCGAGGGCCTCCTGCTTGTCCTCAGGTTTGTAGGGATCATTTTTTGTGTAGCCTTCAACAACTATGGTTACGCGTGGACGGTTTTCACTACACCACTCCAACGCCGACCCTCTTCTACAGGCCCTTCCAGCCCTCTGGACAATATTTTCTATGGGTGCTGCCTCGGTATAGACAGCTATGCTGTTCACGTCTACACCGGCCTCCGCCACCTGGGTGGAGACTATTATACCATTCCTCATACCTCTTATCCGGGACTCAGCCCTCGCCCTATCACTCTCGCTCAGCCTCCCATGAACAAGCACTATGCTCCCCCCACACTTCTTTCTAAGGTTATAGTACAGCCTGACAGCACCCGAGACAGTATTCGACACGGCGAGCACGAGACCGTCATCAGAGTCTCTGCACATGTCTTCCAGCAGGTAATCCCACGTCTTCTTTATCCTAGTCTCCCATCTTACTCCACTATACCTGTCGACCCATTCCTTATCCTTTACCGGGACAACCCTGTTCCTCCCCACGGCTTTCCCCAGCTTCTCCATGTAGGACCCGGTTATACAGTCCAGTGTTACTACTCTGTTCCTCCCACCTGAGAGGCTGTTTATCTCTCTTACAATGCCGGGATTCATTGTAGCGGTCTCTATTATCGTGTGAACATTGAATGTGTAGAGAGCAGATAAGGCAGCCTCGACGCTCGCAACCCCTAAATCCTGTCCCCCGCTAGTATTATCGTCCATGTACAGGTGGGCCTCGTCGAACACGTTTACCGCCGTATACATGGATGAAAGGATCGGGTAGTAGTGGCCCATGGATGACCCGGACAGTATCTTGTCCGCCTCCGCCACAGGTATCCTGTAGAGGTTCCAAAGATAGGAGTCTATCGTCGACACAACCAGTTCCTTGAGGAAGTAGGGGCTCTTCCCCGCCTCCTCGTCCACTACACCGTGCATCTGGTAGGCGCCGCCATAAGCCTCGAAGTGATCCTTGTATATGCTCTTAACCAAGCTCCTCAGGGGGACATTGTGTATGAGCCCACCAGCTATACGGTCCTCCTTGTAAGCCCTCCTGAATACCTCATGACTGGCACTAGTCTTCCCGTATGAGGTGGGAGCTACCACTATGGGGGGACGACCGGAGACAAGCTGCCTGTAGGCCTCCTCCATAAGAGGCCTCAAAAACTACCTGCACCTCCTAGCTATACGCTTCCTATAATCATAGACAAGCCTGTCTATCAGGGCTCTCATCATTCCCACCGTGTCAATATCCAGCTTGTCTGTAGAGGAAGCCATGAGGAGATCCCTTGTACAGTTATACACATAGTCGCCGTTGCAGGGAGAGAGTGTTTGTAGGTATAGTCCCTCGATACAGTTTGAAACCACCGTGTCTAGGTTGACTTCTCCACCGCCTCCCCGTCTACCCTTGGCTTTAATAGCGGTAAAGGAGAGTGCGGAGAGTAGTTTTATCGTGGACTCACTATAAGACTCATACATAACAAGGGATAATGGTAACCCTCCCCTCACCATTGGCCTATTCTTGCCTACTGTAACAGTGAACACCCTAGCACTCGCCGACGCGCTTCTACCGAACTCTGATGCTTTTCTACCGTATTCATAAAGCCTTCTCGCAAGGGCAAGCATTAATCCTACCTCAAGGCTTGTGTTGAGCTCGCGTGACAGTGTGGAGGCGAATGCTGCTATGTTAGCCTGTAGGCCTCCCGTGGCTGCTATGCTTCTCATCAGTGAGTAGTATCCGTTGGGGGTATCTGGTATAACATAGAATTCTAGAGGCTTCTGGTTGCCGCCGCTATAGGGTTTCTGTCTGCCGAGGAACGCTATTGCTCCTCCCAATAGTATGGATCCTAGTGTATCTATGTCTATATACAGCTCCTTTACCTCGACCCTCTTAGCTCCCCTTACCCCGCTGAAGAGCGTTGACTTGGCGAGTATGGGTATAGCGTATTTCTTTTCTCCTCCTAGCGGGCCTCCTTCCTCGATAACCTTTAATGCATAGCTTAGAGCACTATGAGTCCATGCTGTAGTGTATTCCCCTTTGCTGTTCCTATACTTGCATATATCCAGGCCTGCATTACTTGCAACTAAGTAATCGCTCGTCCCAGCAACATAGAATTTAGGGCCCGCGTCAAGGTCACAGCAATTTATACCCGATACAGTTACATCACACTCGGACGAGGCTGTCCTACCCCATTTCATCGAGCTCGTTATCAGCCCTATGGATTCATTGACCTTTTCGAGAAACCGTTCTCTAGAACCTATTATAGCATAGTCCCCCGTGATTTCGAGGCTGGATCCCCCTTCCCCTAGGAAGAGGCTGAGGAAGGCATATTGCAGTCTACGCCCCAGAGTCATGGGAGGTGCCAGTTCAAGCCTGACTATTCCGCTATCCAAACTGTCTGCACCTCTCCACTTAGCTATACGATTTAAAGGCCAAGGAGAACTCAGGCATATCCCTAGGCACTAACGCTTTACACACATCCGAAGCAATACTAAACCTTGCCAGCTTACTTGGAGGCACTATTAAAGCACTAGAACTACCGAGCTCGGCGGGAACCAGGAAAGCCTCCTCTATATAGCTAAGACTCGGCAGTATAACCTCTGTAACCATCGAACCGCCCCTACGGGGGCTCACACATGAGGCGGGCTGATATAGTAGGCTTACGAAACCTCCTTCACCCACACCTATAAGCTTCATATCATCTTTCTCTATTACACCCGCATCCACGGTAGCCGAGACGCCTTCCCTACTCCCTATACGGTACACGTTCCACGCAACTACTTCTAGCTCCGTTCTAGACAAACTTCTCCCAATACATCTTTCCAGTGATTCTTTCTCTACTATCCAGGAAAGAGCTAGGACGGCTGAGGGTGCACTAGCAAAGCCTAAGCCCTGTACTGGAAGGATCTCCTGTGAACCAACTAGTATAGGGCTCTTAACAGCCTTCTCATAGCTTCCCCCTCCCTTGAATGGAGCAGCTAGGAGTCTTGCGGGCTCCTCGTATATAACGCTCCCCACGCCCTGGCTCGTCTCTAGTATTGCTGCTGAAGCGTTTAGAGTTGCCTTGAGGAGGCATTCCATGAAAGAGTCTATTGTCCCTCTTGAAGCCTTCCTCCTAGCCGGCTGCGGCTCGCCTAAGCCTAGGAGCCTGGCTAGAGGGTTTGCAAATGCTCCTACCACGGTGGTAGGGGGTGGAATGGGGTAAGCTGGTTGGGCCGCGCTTGCCCCTATCTGTCTAACTATGAAGCCCCAGTGTAGCCTTGTTTTCGCGTAGAGCATTACTGGGTTGGTCATTCTCGACCACTCGGGGGCTGGTTAGCTTGTCTGGGTGAGCCATTCCTCGGCCTTCGATGCAGCGTTTTCTATGGCCTCCTCTGGGACGCCTGCCTTGTAGGCTCCTTCTACGCTTCTTCCTGCATCCTTATCGTAGTATGCGGCATGCCAGGAGAACCCGTTTATTATCTTCTCCTGCATGCGGAGCCTTGCTATAGTGTCCTCGATGAAGCTGGGGGTGTGGCCTGGGGATGGCGTGAAGGGCGCGGGGGACTTGACGGTGGTGACTATCATGCTCTCTATCTCCCAGTGGGGCATGCTCCTAGACCTCTTGGCGCCGAAGCTAGTGTTCCCTATCATCGCCGCGAGAGCGGATACCGATGCCTTGAACCTTTTAACCCTCTCCTCAACACCGAGATCGTCGTCCTCTCCTAATGCACGGCACGCGTTTAGCCTGGATATGTTGCTCGCCTCTAGGAGGTATGTCATAGTGTATAAAGCGCTCGCGTTCTCAACGTATATGAGCGCCTGCTCACGCTTGGCTGCCTCGGGCGTGTAGCGTACGTGAAGCTGAGGGTATACACCCACTGCTCCCTTGCCAAGCGCGTCCATTGCAGGCATCAGGTATGTGAAGCTGAACCTGCTCGTCCTCTTTACCAGACCGTCGGTATAGAGGAAGCCCCCTACATCGGCCACCGTGCATGCCTTAACTATCTCCCTCTCATTCTCACATTGGCTCCTATTCTTGGAGACCCTGCCAGCTACTTCGGGGTAGTGGTTCTTTATTATCTTATCCTCTGCGAACTTCATGAAGTAGCCTTCTAGGCTCATTCTGGTCACGTTGAGCCCCATGTTCTTGGCTATATGGGCTAGTAGGTGCTGGTAGTGGTGTGCCAGCGACATGCCGCTTATGACAGGCACGTACACCAGCCGGTATCCTTCATCGTCTTTGATGACGACCGGCGCCTTCCTGTGCTTTGTAACGTTGCCCACGCTCTCCGCCATGTTGAGGCTTTCCAGGTTTATGAGGAGGCGTATTGAGAGTCCGAGGCTTACGAGAGTGTTCACTCCATCTTCACCTCCGTCCTGAGCTTGGACGCCCTTGCTAGGGCTTTGAGGGCTAGTTCGCGTGAGAATAAAACAAACTCGTCTTTCTTGGATTTCCTTATCTTGGAGAGAATGAAGCCGAGGGCGTCCTCTACTTTATTAGGGTCCAGCTGGGGGCAGGGCACCTCGTTCTCTTTCAACTCTATGTGTCCACTGTTGCAGGCCGAGTCGAAGTCGCGTAGCGCGTCTCTCAAGGACTCGTAGAACGTGACCGGGTCCAGTGAGTTGCCTATTATGTCTATGTACCCGTACTTCTTGTTTGCCGCGAAGTAGGCTAGGATCTCTATTATGGGAGCGGCCGGGTCACCCTTCCTGCGGCTTGGCTCCCCGGCTTCCTGTGTCTGGGGGTGGAGTTCCTCGCTCATAATGCTCCACCATTTAGTCTATGTATCTACGGGATTATTTAAATGTTTATGTTTCATGGACACAATCAGCTATCCTAAAAGTGTCTATTTAGCTTGATATACGCGTTTAATTGTCCATAATTCATGTACTAGAAAAGGAGCTCCACATCACGTGCAACCATCCAGCCATTCCTCCCACCCTTCACTATACCTTTCTCCTCCATCTCCCCAAGCTTCTTGTAGAGAGTGCTACGGGGGAGCCGGGTTAGCTCTAGCAGTCTCCCCGCCCTGACGGGCTGGTTCCTGAGTATCTCTGCTACTATAATGCGGGAAGTATCATCCAGCTTGGACAGCTCGGCCAGGAGTCCAAGGTTTATAGATAGACTAGCCTCGAATCCCTCGCCGTAGGATGTGACCGTTATCCTCTTCTTTAACTCGTCCTTGACAAGCATCGAGGCTACCAACGCTGCTACAACGAGTATCCTGGGACCGCCGGTTAAGAACAAGTCTACACCCCCATCCCTGCCCGCCTTATCGAGGGCTTCCACGATCACCCTCCTCACATCACGCACGATCGAGGGGGAGGCATCTATCCTGTGGAGCACAGTGTCGATGCCTAGGCTCCCAGTATAATGGGTTATAAGGCTGCTGGTCTGCTCCACACGCTTCCACGTGGAGTCATCCGTGTAGAGCCCTACCAGTTCTATGCTAGCAGGCTTCTCTCCTCCTATATCGGTTATACGCCGTATTATGAAGTCGACGCTGAAACCCAGCGTGGCTACTATGACGCGGGGCAATAAGGTTCACCTTCTAAGAAATAAAAACGCGGTGCAACTATTATTTATAGGGGGTGCCGCGGCTCGCCCTTCTTTCCAACCTGGGAAGACATAGCCAGCCTCTCAGACGAGATAGGTAGAAGGCCCCCTCCTATACTCGACGACGACCTAAGGGGGTGGAGCTGGGATAGGGAGACTCTGGTAACCCCGGCCTCCGATGTACTGTTAGGCGTCTCAGAGATAACCAGCGGCTTCTGCGAGAAGGGAAGAGATGTCTACCTGAGGAGGGTGCTCGGCGTCAAGGGAGAGGACAACACTGTACTGCAGAGGGGGAGGCTTGTTCATGAGGCGTTCGCCGAGAGTATCTCCGGTGTGAAGAAAACGGTCTACAACCTATACCCGGACGTGTCGGGGGGCGCTGTATACGATGGCGTTATGGGCTTGCTGGAGGAAAAGGTGGACGGGTTAGGGGACAGGTATCCAC
>CAYRZG010000067.1:0-8051 GCA_964428695.1 uncultured Desulfurococcales archaeon | reverse complement strand
GTATCTCCGGGCCCCTGACCGCTATGAAGTTGGCGCCACTCTCGGTGGCGGCCGCCTTGGCTAGCAGCGTCTTACCGGTACCCGGCGGGCCGAAGAGTAGTATGCCCTTGGGCGGCCTTATGCCCATCTCCTCGAATATCTTCGGGTACTTGAGCGGCCACTCTACTGCCTCCCTCAGCTCCTGCTTCACCTGCTCTAGGCCTCCGATGTCGTCCCATCGTACCTCTGGCACTTCGACGAAGACCTCTCTTATCATAGTCGGCCTTATCATCTTCATTGCCTCTAGGAAGTCTTGCATTGTCACCTTCAACTCTCTCAGTATGTTTGTGGGTATAGTGTCCTTGGACAGGTCTATCTTGCCGCTCTTGATGAACCTCCTCAGCGCCGCCATTGCGGCCTCCTTCGCTAGAGCCGCCAGGTCTGCGCCTGTGTAGCCGTGGGTCATCTCGGCTATCTTCTCCAGGTCTACGTCCTCTGCTAGCGGCATGTGCCTGGTGTGAACCTTGAGTATCTCGACCCTCGCCCTCTTGTCTGGAGGCCTAATCTCGATCTCCCTGTCGAACCTTCCAGGCCTCCTAAGCGCAGGGTCTATGGCGTCTGGCCTGTTAGTGGCGCCTATCACTATTACCCTGCCACGCTCTTTGAGCCCGTCCATTAGGGTGAGGAGCTGCGCTACAACCCTCTTCTCGACCTCGCCCGTTACCTCCTCCCTCTTGGGGGCTATCGCGTCTATCTCGTCAATGAATATGATGCTTGGAGCATTCTCCTCAGCCTCCTTGAAGATCTCACGCAGCCTCTGCTCAGACTCGCCATAGTACTTGCTCATTATCTCGGGGCCGTTTATTGATATGAAGTATGCTCCGATCTCGTTTGCCAGCGCCTTTGCTAGCAACGTCTTGCCCGTGCCTGGAGGGCCGTAGAGGAGTATGCCTTTCGGCGGCTCGATGCCTAGGTGTTTGAATAGCTCGGGGTGCTTCATTGGAAGCTCTACTATCTCCCTTATCCTCTCCTTGGCCTCCTCTAGGTCTCCTATGTCCTCCCATGTTACCTTTGGTACTCCGCGGGCCCTGCGTATCTCGTCCTCCCTGACAGGCTTCTCCCTTATGGTGACCTCTGTCTTCTCTGTCACGTAGACCATCTGTGCTGGCTGAGTTGATACCACTGCTAGCGGTATGCCTTCGAATACGGGTATGATTACAATTTCTCCCCTGGCCACGGGCTTTCTTAGGAGGAACTCTTTAACATAGTCTACGAAGTCCTGGCCGAACCTTATAGGCTGGAGTGGCGCTAGCACCACCTTCTGGGCGGGCTCGACCTTCGTAGCCTTGTATACTGTGACCGTGTCTCCTATGCCTACGCCTAGGGCCTCCCTTAGGTACCCGTCTATCCTTATGATATCCTCTCCCTCGTCCTCGGGGCGGAGGGGCCATACTACTGCTACGACGTCGCGCTCCTTACCGGATATGCGGATGTAGTCGCCGGTCGTTACACCCAGCTTCTGCATGTTGGACCTGCTGATCCTCGCTATTTTCCTGCCAACATCTCTGGGGTATGCCTCTGCTACCCTAAGTGTTAGGCTCTCGACCATCTCCATCCACCCATGCCAAGGTCAAGGTGTGCGTGTCTGGGGCTTATATTCTACTGGAATGGGGGCTCGGGCCCGCGCGGTCTCCTCACAGGGCTCCAGCCCTCGGCCCTGCTACGCTTCTCCACCGCCCCCAGTGTGTCGTCTTAGGACTGTTGTGGGAGAGACTGTTATACTCCCACTGTATAGGCGTCTACGCGGCTCGGTGGGGTGCCCTTGCGTGGCGGGAGATGTTAGGCTCGCCATAGTGGTGTCGGAGTTCAACTATGATATTACTAGGATTATGCTCGAGAAGGCTCTCAGTCACGCCAGGTTCCTGGGCGTTGAAGTTAGCATTGTTTTCCACGTGCCCGGCGTGTTCGACTCCCCATACGCTGTGGCAAAGGTGATCGCCAGGGATAATGTTGACGCCGTCGTCGTCCTCGGCGCTGTGGTTAAGGGGGAGACGGAGCACGACGAGGTCGTGGCGCATCAGGCGGCTAGGAAGATCCTCGACCTGGGGGTAGAGTATGGTAAGCCGGTCGCGCTAGGCATCATCGGCCCCGGGGCGAGCAGGATGGAGGCTGTCGAGAGGGCTGAAGAGTATGCTAGGAGGGCCGTGGAGGCCGCGGTTAAGATGGCTAGGAGGCTGAAGAGGCTGGAGGAGGCCGGCGGCCAGGGGACCATCGTCGTAGAGTAAGTGTGAAACGCCAAAATCCAGGCTTCGAAGCGTGGGAGCGGGGAGTGGTCGAGGGTGATGGTTAAGGCTGGCGTGCTCGAGCTGATAGGTTATAGGGAGTGGACAGAGTCTGTAGGAGACGATCGGGAGTGGCTCCTCCAGAAGACTCAGGCTTCCCTCTATGCCTCGATACAGGACGCCGCCGCCAGGAGGGGTGGGTTCATACTACCGCTACGCTACGACTACATGGCGGTCATGGCTAGTAGCCTAGACGATAGGGACCTAGAAGTGGTACTCTCGACCGCCGCCTCCAACTCTCCAGTGCCTGTTAGGCTATCCGTAGCATGCGGCTCCACGCCCGTGGAGGCTTTGAACAGGGCTTGGAGCCACCTGGGAGACACTCCCGAGGGAATGATGTTCTACGAGGCCTGCGACGAGCCAGAGTATACTGCAGTGGCACACCTCGACATTAACAATATCACGGAGGCAACCAGGGCTAGGGGTGTCGTGGAAACATACAATACCGTGATGAGAGTGTTGGCCGAGATGAACAGCATAGCTGTCGCCAACGGGGCCCTCGCACAGTACCTTGGAGGGGACAATGTGCTAGTCGTACTCCCCCTTAAAGGGTGGAGGAGTATAGTAGAGAAGCTCGTGGCCGTAGACAACCTCAAGGCGGGCGTGGGCATAGCGGCTAGCCCGAGGAGGGCTCTAACCCTGGCGGCTAAGGCCCTCCACGAGATACGCGTGGGCAAGGCCGCGGGGCCCGTCTACGAGATAATAGAGTTGCCCGCCGAGACGAGATAGCGGTGTAGGGTTTGAGCGAGGACAAGGTAACCCTGAAAATAGAGGTCTCGAGGGAGGAGTACCGCCGCCTAGCCAGGCTGGCCGAGGAGGCCGGCTACAAGCTTGTAAGCGACTATGTTAGGAGCCTCGTAGCCGACGCTCTGGCTGGTAGGCTCGGGGACTGTTCCGGCGGGGCGGTCGACGAGAAGCGTCTCGCAGACGCTATAGCTAGGAGGCTTGAGAGGAGGATAGCCGACCTAATCAACCCGTTCACCGCCAAGATAGACGAGGTATCCAGGAGGGTCGCCGAGCTGATAGAGGCGCTGGAAGCCGTGGAGGAGGCTAGGAGAGAGGCTCCGAGACCACAGCAGCCCAGGCAGCCTGCGAGGAGGGGCTATGAGAGGCCGGCGCCTAGCAGGGGAATGGCCAGGCTGAGGGAGGAGGGCGTGGTGTTCGAGAGCGATCTTAGGGGGAGACTTAGGCAGCCGGAGGCTTTCCTAAGGAAGCTTGAGAGCCAGGGCGCCATAGTGTTGGAGGTGGCAGGGGAGAAGGTCGCCGTAGACCCAGAGTTCTGGGAGAGGCTTGTCGACTTCGTGTCTAAGCTGAGCATTAGGGATGAGAGGGAGGTTGAGACCCTGGTGGACGCGGAGCTGGGGCCTAGGGCTGCGAGGCTCTTCAGCCTCCTTGTACGGTCGGGGCTTGCATATTATGACGAGGCTTCGGCCTCGTGGATTGTAAGAGCGCCCTACAGGGGGCCGACGTCCTCGTAGCCCTGCCTCAGGCCCTTGCCAGCATACTTTACCAGGGCCTCGGGACCCTCCCTTAGGAGGAGGGCCAGGTTTAACGCGTGCTTCCTAACCCTGTCCTCGGCTATCCTCCTAAGCTCCGCCGGGTCCTCCGCCTCGTCCTCGTGGACCGTGACGTCTATGAGGGGCTTACCTTCAAGGATCTCAACGAGTATTAGGCCGACGCTCGCAGCCAGGTAGCTCAGCTTGTCCGCCTCCCTACGCCCGACCCAGCCTAGGGTTATAACCCCGTCGCAGCCCATGTTGAATAGCCTCTTAGCCGCGCCCGGAAGGTCCTTGATCCCGGGGACCGTGTGCCTGACAATCCTCCAGCCCGGCAGCTTCCTCTCTAGAACCTCTACGGCCAGGGACCCCATGTCTACCCTGGCGAATGTAGTGTCAGCCACGCCAACACACTTCCCTGCCCCTGCACGCTTCAACTATCTCACCGCCGCTTACTAGGGGCCAGCCTGTCTCCTTTGAAATCCTCTTAGCCTTCTCAAGCGGCAGGCTTATCCTATAGTCTAGCATCTCCGCGAACGCAACGCTCGGCCTTAGTCCTGCTAGGAGTGCGAGTGCTATGCTCAGCTCCGTGTGGCCCCTCCTCGCCCGTAGCCCCCGCGAGGCTAGTATAGGCACGTGTCCCGGCGCCTGGAAGTTTTCTAGGAAGAACTCCCGCGCGCTCCCGGGTCCCTCGGAGTAGTATTTCTCCACGACCCTGTCCATCATCCTTATCGTGAGGCTCCTGTCCTCATCGCTTATTCCGGTTCTAACACCAGCATAGTTGACCCATATGGTGAAGGCTGGCCTGTCCCCGTAGGATAGCCTCTTCGATGTAAGCCTGTCTAGCGGGGGCTTGGAGGCTATCAGCTCGTCGCCCCATACTAGGCCTAGGCTTGAGGCGATAGTCCAAGTTGTGGCGTAGCATAGTAGGCCCCCGGCCCTAGTCCTTAGCGTGTAAACCGCGTCTGCATCCACGCGTGACGCATGGAAAACCAGGTCTACCTCAGCCTCCCGCTCGTCACCGTCATATATCATTACGGGCGTGCCCTCGGCCAGCGCCTTAGCCGCCTCGCCCACTCCCATACTCTCTCGCCCCTACGATCAGGGCGGCGGCCGCGAGCATTATCGATGCGGCCAGCCACGCGTCGCGACCACCGGGCTGCTTGGGCGTATTATCTCCTCCCACTCCAACCGCACTTACAGTCTCAACGTAAACCCGCTCATCTACCCCTTCTACCCCCTCGCCGGGGGTGGTGCTGGAGGCGGCCTCTAAGACGATGCTGACCGTTACGTTCTCCTCTCCGAGCCTATAGGTTAGGGTGAGGTTGTCTCCTGGGTGGAGCGTGAACGTCGCCAGGCCCCGCAGGTCTACGGTAACATTACACCCGCCCCCCTCTAACGGGCGGGCGTTGAAGGGGACCCCTCCCATGCTAATGCCGTTTATATCCGCTAAAACCATGGTCGGACACGAGGCTAGGACTGCGTGGACTATAGGGTAGCCGTCGGAGACCGTGGCTGTGACGTTTGCAGAGCCTGGAGGGGAGACTATGACCTGCACGGCCAGGAGAAGTATTATGACGGCTGCTGTTGTAGGCATGCCCTGGTAATCCCCCCGACCACCTTCTTCACCGTTGACACTATCTCCTTCCTAATACTAGCCTTGGCCAGCTCGACCTCGCCAGACTCTGTTAGAAGCCTAGCTGAGCCAGCCAGCCCCGCCGACACAAGGTCAAGCGCGGGATAGTCCTCGCTGTAAGCCCAGGGAGTTCTAACCCTTATCCTCGGCAGACTCTCCTCGCCGGGAAGGCTAGTAGACAGTGTTAGAGCCGCGTTTATCGACACCATCAAGGGCTTGAAGCCGAGCCTGCGGCCTACCAGTAGCACTTCCATACCGCCCGGGGGGAGTATTGCGAATGAGGGTGAGACTACGTGAACCTGGACTACAGGGGTCCTCCGGCCTCCCATGAACTGGTATGCCAGATACCAGGGTATCCTAGGGGCCTCTGCGACAGCGAAAGCCCTGTCTAGCCTGGCGAGCTCGTCCTCCAACTCGACCAGCCTCTGATAGGAGGCTAGCACCACGCTAGCCCCGCCCCTCCTGGCTGCGAGGTAGCATGTTAGAGCCACACTACCATGTGGCACGAATATCGAGTCTCCGAGCCCAGCGCAGTTGTCAAACACTCGGGAGAGAGCCTCGGCCAGGTACGCCCTAATCCCCCTGTACAGGCATCTGGCTAGAGACTCTACGGGTAGGCCGGAGAGCCTCGGATCCCTCCCCGCGGCCTGTGCCAGTCTAGAAGCGACTCTCGCCAGGAACGCAAGAGACCCCGCCTCCCTCTGGGCCGCTGTGAAGTGCTGGGAGGCCTCAGCGAGGACCGTTAAAGCCTCCCTCCTATCGCCCGCCTCTACCATAGCCCTCGCGAGCGTGCGGGTCGAGTCTAGGAGAGCCTCCACCGGGTCCCCAGGGGCCGCCCCCTCCCGCTCAACCCTAGCCAGGAGCGCCTCAACATTGAACGGCCTAGACACGGCCTACACCCCCGCTAGGGATAGGGTAGGGCCTGGGAGAGGATGAACGCTATCGGGGTAACAGCAACCTCGGCCAGGGCGGCGACTAGGAGAAGTGAGAGTGCAACTGCAAGATTCCTCACCGCCGCCCTCAACGTGGCGCGGAGACCACGGGTTATCCACGCCATCGAAGACGCTGCTATAGCCACGGCAGGGATCTCGAGGCTACCGTGGGGGGCTAGGAGAGCGGCGGCCGACGCCGGAGACAATGCTAGCCCCTGCTCCACTAGCTGGCCTGCCACCTCGGAAACCACATACCCAACGACTATCCCGTTAAACACTAGGTTTGCAAGGGGAACTATCACCGTGAAGGATAGGGCCGCAACCACGACAGCTATGAAGAAGTTGTTCGCGAAAATCGCCAGCGGCAGCAGGTATGGGGGTAGGGATGCGATATCCTCTATCCCGCCTAGCGCCCCTTCAACCTCGCCCCTAACAGGTTCCGGGATAGACCCGGGGCTAGCCGCGGCTACGAGGGCCGAGGCGATAAACAGTGTTAGGAGAGCATAAACGGCCGCCGGCAGCCTATCGTCGGCTAGGAACTCGTCCACCACCCTCAACCAGAGCCACCCCAGCTTCCAAGATAGTAGATGCACTCCCTCCCCGCATCCTCGGGGGGATGGCGGGAGACTCTAACCCTGCCAGGCCCGCATTCTACACTCTCACCGCACTCCACGCCTTCGCGGAGCAGGTGTCGTATCCTATCGCATGGCACCTCTCTAGCCCCGGGTATATTGGAGGCCCCCGTTTTAATAAGGATAATAGGGTGGCAGCCCCAGCGCCAACGCATGGCGGCTCGCCCCGAAGCGCCGGCGACAGCCCATGGAAGGTGGTACGGGGTGGTTGAACGGAGCAAGGACGTGCAGAGAAGGCTAAACCTCCTCATGGACGTGTGGAACGATATCATCAGCCTCTGGGAGTCTGGGAGGAAGGTTGACAGGGAGTTTGTTGTGAGGATGCTCCGAGAGGCCTATGAGAGGGAGAGGATCAGCCCCCTGAGAGGGGCTAGCATGCCAGAGGACATCTACGACAAGGAGATGGCGAGCCTGTATGTTGTGGGAAAGTATGGGATGGGCCTGGAGGAGGTTTACCCGAACCTGTTCGACGAAATATTCAAGGACGAGGTCAAGTACGAGAAGGCCATAGCAGCCCTACTCACAGAGGAGCCCGAGACCGCCAGGGCTAAGGTCCAAGTACTCCTGGGCAGGCTCGACGATAACGTGATCGCTAGAATGCTAAGACTGAAGTTCACCGAGATATACTTCGGCTTCGCAGACGAGGAGGCACTAGTATCCCTCGTTAAGGCGCTGATCAAGGCATTCCCGGAGAAGGAAAGGATAGCCGTGAAGTACGCAAGGTTCTACATAGCCTTCAAAATCGCCAGCGCCATCTCGAGGGGCGAGGTTAGGAACAGGATTACCAAGGAAGCGCTCAAGCAGGCTACTGCCCTAAACTTCGACGGCCTCCAGGGCGTGATACCCGACGATAACTACATCTCGAAGATAGCCGTCGAAGTATTCCGGGTTAGGCCACAGAGGCTCAGGGGGATACTAAAGACGGGGGACAGGAGGAGGGAGAAGAAGCCTCGAGAGGCCTAAGTGTAGAATAGTCGCCATTTAATGTAAAGTTTGGGTTTCCGCAGGGTCAATTTACATTTATAGCTGAGAAT
>CAYRZG010000066.1:0-8181 GCA_964428695.1 uncultured Desulfurococcales archaeon | reverse complement strand
TGGAGTAGCCTCCGTCGGCCCCTTAGACTATTCCAGGCTCGAAATCGTGGGGGCTCCAAACCTTGGAGGGGGCAGGATAAGCCTTGTTGAGGCCTTCGATAACCTAGGGGCTCCGGTAATAGTTGCTAATGACGCCGTCGCCGCCCTCTGGGGAGAGGTTGTCTTCGGAAAAGCCAGAGGCCTAAGAGATGCCGTCATGATAGTGTTGGGTACAGGTGTAGGAGGCGCCGCACTAGTCGACGGTAGACTTGTCCTGGGCAGGAGAGGCGGCGCTCACGAGGTCGGACACATTGTTATCGATTATTCGTCAAAGTGGAAGTGTGGCTGCGGGGGAATCGGGCATTGGGAGGCTCTCGCAGGAGCACGCTGGCTACCTAGGCTTATAGAAAGTCTAACAGGCGGGAGGGTAAGGTATGAGACTCCAAGCGAGGCTGTAGACTGGCTTAGGAGAGGCCTCGCCTCGGGAGATAGGGAAGCTAGGCTCGTATTGAGGGAGCTAGCACGTGTAAACGCTGCTGGCATTGCTAGCATAATAGCTGTCTACGACCCGGAAGCAGTATTCCTAGCCGGAGGCCTGTTTGAGGCTATCGGCGACTGGCTCCTACCCGAGATAGCAAGGTTCATAACGGACTATAGCATATACGAGCCCCCCAGGATCGAGGCAGCCAGCTTCGGCAGGCTACAGGCATTGTACGGTGCATACGCTATAGCATATAGGACTCCGAGTGAGATCCTCGCGTTGAACACCCACAGGCTAGCCCCCCGGGGGGTGTAGAGGGTCGGCAGGTAAGAGTATAGCATGGCTCCGGGGAGACCCGGAGGCGACCCGTCTAGCCAGGAGTATTGGCAGGATACTCTGGGAGCAGGGGGTACGCCTTGTAATGCCCGGGCCCAGCACCCTGATAGACGCCGACATAGTAGTGGCCCCCCTCCCGGGCAGCCCCGAGGCCATAGCATACCGTGGGGTCCTGGAAGCATTCCCCGGCCCCACGATAGTCGAACGGGACCCCCTAACCGCCCTCGCAAGGGCCCTAGCATACCCGCGGACCGGCTTCTCCAGGCTGGTCTTCGGAATAGACCCTGGGAGGGCTTGTGGCGGGATTGTTGTTGGAGACTCCTATATCGTATCCTACTTTAGAGAGCCCTGCGAGTCCGTGGGTGGAAGAGTAGCCCTCCTAGCCTCTAGGATGCCTCACAGCTCCCTGGAGGTATACCTGGGAAACGGGCCGGGCTCCGGGACGGCGGCGTCCAGCCTCATCGAGTCGGGTATAGAGCCACTCATAGTAGACGAGGATGGGACGACTCGGAGGCCACCCATATCGACGCTAGAAAGCCTGCCGAGGGACAGAGATATACTAGCCGCCCTCGCAATAGCGCTCCGCGGTGCCTACGGTGGACGCGTCTCTGGCAAGGCTAGTGGAAGAGATAGGCTATGAGGACTACGGGACCCTGGCCAGACAATACGAGGCCGCCCGAATCCTCCAAAAGACGCAGGGGTCGCCCAAGGCGGCCCTCTTCCAGGTTGAAGGGGCCGATGGTAGAAGCGTAGGCAACGTGGTAGACACAAGGGAGAAACTCTACAAGGCCCTACGCGTAACCTCCGACGAGGATGCCTACAAGAAGCTCCTAGAAGCTCTCGAATCACCGGGTGAGTTGAAGCGGGTTGGCATGCCTGGAGGCTACCGTGAGGCAAGCAGGGGCCTACTATCCCTACCGGCGGTAAAGTTCTACGAGCGAGACGGTGGCCTCTACCTTACAAGCTCCCTCTTCATAGCATGCTACCGGGGCATATGCAATGCGAGCATACATAGGATAATGGTTGTCGGGGAGAGGGAGGGCAGGGTTAGGATAGTCCCACGACATCTATGGGCGCTCTACACGAGCGCCCGTGAGAGGGGGGAGAGGCTGCCAGTAACAATAGTCGTGGGCGTGCATCCCGCCGTACTCCTAGCCTCAGCCTCTACTCCTCGGCTTGGAGTATTCGAGCTTGAAGCGGCTTCCAAGCTGATTGGAGGCCTCGAGGTCTTCGACAGCCCCGTGCATGGGAACCCGGTGCCTGTGGGTGCGGCAGCAGTTGTGGAAGGCTGGCTGGAGCCCAGAATGGAGCCGGAGGGACCCTTCGCGGACGCTCTACTACTCTACGACAAGGTGCGCAGGCAGCCAGTACTATCAGTCGAGAAGGTTCTAGTCAATACCGACGAGTACACGCATGTTATACTCGGAGGAGGCCTAGAGCATGCAATGCTAATGGGGTTCCCGAGGGAGGCCCAAATATGGGCGGCGGTATCCAAGGTGGTTAGGAGGGTGCATAAGGTAAGGGTTACCCCGGCCAGCGGGGGATGGCTCCACGCAGTGTTGAGCGTTGAGAAGAACCACCCTGGAGACGGGAAGAACGCCATAATAGCGGCCTTCGCCGCCCACCCGAGCCTTAAACACGTTGTAGTGGTTGACCCCGACATAGACGTCGACGACCCGGCGATGGTGGAGTGGGCCATAGCTACAAGATTCCAGGCTGACAGAGACCTCGTAGTAATATCCAACGTTAGGGGGTCAACGCTAGACCCTAGCGGGAGCGAGGGTTTCACCTCGAAAATGGGGCTCGACGCGACAATACCAGACCCCAATAGGGCCGGTGACTTTGAAAGGGCTAGAATACCGGGTGGAGGATAGTGTTCCTAACAAGGGAAGAGGAGAGGATACTAGCCGGCGAGGAAGGCCCAGCCAAACAGATAGCCCTAGAGGCTATAGTCAGGGTCGGCGAAGCCCTGGGAGCCGAGAGGCTAGTAGAGATTAAGCACGCCCATGTAAGCGGGGTATCATACGGTACCATAGGCAGGGCGGGGCTAGCATTCCTAGAATGGCTAGCCAGCCAGGGAGCAAGAGTATCGGTGCCAACCACTCTAAACCCTGTGGGCTATGACACGAGCGACCCAGAGTTAATTACTAGCATACCTGGAGTAAGACTCGACCGGGAGTTTGTTAAGGGGCAAACCGCCATACTCCGGGCCCTGTCGAGGATGGGTGTTAAGGCAACTCTAACATGCACTCCATACTATCTTCCAGACGTGTCGAGCCTCAACCTTAGACTAGGAGATAGCGTGGCCTGGGGGGAGTCGAGCGCCATAGCCTATGCTAACAGTGTCCTTGGATTGAAGACTAACAGGGAGGGGGGACCACTAGCCCTTCTAGCGGCGATAGCAGGGAGAACATACTATTGGGGTATGCACCTGGATGAAGAGAGAAGGCCTACGATAAGATTCCGCTACACCGGGGGAGTGGTGGACGACGCGCGTGCAGGGATCCTCGGCGCCATGGTGGCCGAGGCCTCTAGGGGGGTCCCTCTGGTGGAGGCTAGATTCTCAGATGAGATGGCCATCCGAGAGTTCCTGGCAGCCCTCGGAACGTCGGGCGCCATAGCAAGGGCTGTGATTCCAGGAGTGACGCCGGACTATGACGGTAGCGATCCAGGAGAGACTATTGAGTATGACGAGTTGACACTGGATGTGGAGGCGGAGAAGTATAAGCCAGTGGAAAACCCTGATATTATATTCATAGGATGCCCGCATGCTAGGGCAAGCGATGTCGCTAGACTAGCCCGGCTAATACTACGTGAGGGTGGGCCTAGGAGGGACGTTAGGATAGTGGCCACCCTCTCTAGGAGCGAGGCCCTAAAACTCCAGGGAGACAGTAGCATAGTCGAGGCTGGTATAACGCTGGTGTCCGACACTTGCCTCATAGTGAGCCCCTTCGGGCGTGGAGGCGACAAGCCTAGCGTGGCTACGAATAGTTTCAAGGCATACTTCTACCTCTCAGCCAGAGGGGTGCCGGTCGGCATTGCAAGCCTTGAGGAGCTGGCCAGGCTCGCAGCTAGGGGGGCGTAGGCTTGGAGGCGAAGGCTAGAAGCCTAGTGGAAGGAAACGTCTGCGGAGAGGCGATTGTCGTCGATTCCCTCAGCTTCTTCGGAGAAGTAGACCCCGAAAAGGGAGTGTTACGCGACGGTAGGAGCATAGCAGGCAAGATACTAGTCATAGGAAGAGTTAGAGGGTCGACAGTCGGCGCGTACGTCATATATGGCTTGCGCTATTATGGCAGAGCGCCTAAGGCGATAGTTGTTAGAGGGGACGCTGACCCGATAGTTGTAGCTGGAGCGGTTCTGGCAAGGATCCCACTATATGATAGACTGGGCGACTCTCTAACTATAACTGACGGTGCGAGGGTATGTGTCGGAGACGGTACTGTTAGAGTATATCGCTGATAGCGTTTACTACCCTTCGGAGTATCTCCAGTGAAACCTCTTCTATGGGACGCTCGAGGCCGCCTCTAACCTCGGATACCCTGATCACCCTCGTACCTTCCCGCTCGGCGTGGAGAAGAGCATGCTCATAGGACTCCTTGACCTTTTCCAGGAACTCCCTCTTCTCGAAAGTCTCCTTAAAGTCGCGTTCCCCCACACGCCTAATGGCAACCTCCACCGGGACATCGAGGTAAACTACAATGTCGGCTGGAGGGACCCTACTGTTTACGCAAGCCACCCACTCGTATCCTAGAGCCACACCCTGATATGCCAGGCTTGAATACTTATACCGGTCGCTGACAGCTATCCCCCCACTAGACTTCACGCTAGCGATGGAAGGGTTCGCCTCGTAATAGTTCCAGACCCTGTCGGCGGCGAAGAGCAGTGCTAGTAGCTCCTGCCTCGGGTTCTCCGTTTTAAGCAGGGCACGGATGATCTTTCCCACAGGCCCACTCGTTGGCTCCTTAAAGTATACCACCCTATACCCCATTGAGGAGAGCCTCTCCACCAGCAGCTTGGAGTGCGTGGTCACCCCGCTACCATCTATTCCTTCCACCGCAATATGTAGGCCGGCGGCCAAGAGCGTTGACCCCATCGCTTGACTTAATGGGCCCGGATAGGATAAAGGGGAGAGGGGGACAGTTTGGCCGGAGACCTAGTTTTCCAACTACTAGACGCGTCATACGACATAGAGTCGGCCGAGCCGGTCATAATACTGTGGGCTCGAGACGAGGCTGATAGGAGAATACTCCTCCGAGTCAGGGGGTTCCACCCATACTTCTACGCTCTCCTAGATACTGGTGTGGATCCCGGAACGGTAGCCGAGCGGGTTAGGAGGCTGTCGAGGCCAAGCAGTCCAATACTCCGTGTGGACAATGTTAAAAAGAAATATATTGGGAGAATAGTTGACGCTCTACGCATTGAAACCCTAATCCCGGCCAAGGTGAGAGAGTATAGGGAGTCCGTCGCGAAGCTTCCAGGGGTTAGAGAGGTACTGGAGGCAGACATACGCTTCGCCATGAGATACCTAATAGACATGAACCTGTACCCGATGAGGTGGTATAGGGCTAAAGTCGAGGAGAGACCAAAGCCTGCAAACCTCCGAGTAGACGCGGTCTACGAGATAATCGGTGATATCGAGGAGGAGGAGGCCCTAGCCAACAGGGACCCGCTGGAAGGTCTACGTAAGATGGCATTCGACATAGAAGTCTACAACCCCCAAAGGACTCCAGATCCCAAGAAAGACAAAGTGATCATAATAGGATACCAGACGGACGACATGAGGGAGCCGGAACTGCTAATAGCAGATAAGGGGAGTGACGCCCAGATCATCAGGGAATTCGCCAACAGAATAATAGAGTATGACCCCGACATAATAGTTGGATATAATCAGAACAGGTTCGACTGGCCCTACCTAGTTGAGAGGGCCCACCTATACGGTTTCAAGCTAGACGTTGGAAGGAGGGTGGGAGGAGAGCCCACGCCGAGCGTCTACGGCCACTATTCCATACCTGGAAGGTTAAACGTTGACCTCTACGACTTCGCAGAGGAAATGCACGAGGTCAAGGTTAAATCGCTGGAGGAGGTAGCAGACTATCTCGGGGTAATGCCTAAGGATAAGAGAGTTATACTAGAATGGTGGCAGATAAGCGAATACTGGGACAATCCAGGCAAGAGGCCAATCCTACTGCAGTATGCAAGGGATGACGTCGAATCCACATATGGGCTGGCGCAGAAATTCCTACCATTCGGAGCACAGCTAAGCCAGGTAAGCGGGCTACCACTAGACCAGGTTATGGCGGCAAGCGTCGGGTTTAGACTTGAGTGGAGGCTGATAAGGGAGGCTTACAAGCTGAACGAGCTCGTTCCAAACAGGGTAGAGAGGAGAGAAGAGAGCTACACTGGAGCCATAGTGTTAAAACCAAAGCCGGGAGTACACGAAAACATAGCAGTATTGGACTTCGCCAGCATGTATCCCAACATAATGGTAAAGTACAACGTCGGCCCAGACACGCTTGTCAGGCCGGGCGAGCCTTACAGGCCGGAAGAAGTCTACGTGGCCCCGGAGGTTGGCCATAAGTTTAGGAAGCATCCGCCAGGCTTCTTCAAGCTGGTGGTAGAAAAGTTCCTAACCATAAGGAGGAAGATAAAGGAGGAGATGAAAAAGTATCCGCCAGACAGCCCCGAGTACAGGCTCTTCGACGAGAGGCAGAAGGCGGTGAAAGTACTGGCAAACGCCACATACGGCTACCTCGGATGGACCCATGCAAGATGGTACTGTAGGCCGTGCGCGGAGTCGATAACAGCTTGGGGGAGAACGCTCATAAGGAAGGCTATAGAAGTAGCGAGGCGGCTCGGCCTCGAGGTAATATACGGCGACACGGACAGCCTCTTCGTAACATACAAGCCGGGAGTTGTGGAAAAACTCATCGAAATAATAGAGAGGGACCTAGGCTTCGAGATAAAAATCGACAAGATATACAAGAAGGTATTCTTCACCGAGGCGAAGAAGAGGTACGTGGGCCTAACAGTAGACGGGAAGATAGACGTAGTAGGATTCGAGGCAGTTAGGGGCGACTGGAGCGAGCTGGCAAAAGAGACCCAGATAAAGGTGGCCGAGATAGTCCTCCAAACGGGCGACGTGAACAAGGCTATAGAGTACGTGAGAAAAGTGATAGACGATCTAAAGAAGGGTAACATAGACATAAGAAAACTCATCATCTGGAAGACGTTGACAAAGAGGCCGGAGGAGTATGCGGCCGAGCAGCCCCACGTGACCGCGGCCAGGATAATGGAGAGAATGGGATACAAGGTGTCACCTGGATCCAAGATAGGCTTCATAATAGTGAAGGGCTCGGGTCCCGTGTCTAGAAGGGCGAAGCCGTACTTCCTAGTAAAGAAGGGTGAGGTCGACGTCAACTACTATATCGATAAGCAGATTATCCCGGCAGCCGTGAGAATACTAGGCTACTTCGGCGTGACAGAGAAGAAATTGAAGAGCGGCGGAAGGCAGACGAGCCTACTTGACTTCCTAGGTTAAGTCGGAGTAAGTGAAGTACCTCAATTCCTCGGGTCTCCTCGTTATCTTGGTACCAATCCTGGCCCCTATGAGAACCTTCACACCCTTCTGTGCGGCTATATCCATTATTCTCTGAGTTATTATTCCGTCGAAGAGTACGGCGTGGACCTTGCCTGGCTCAACCTTCTGGAGTTCTCCGAAGAGGTCTCTCACACTCAGCCTCTTCACGGGCTTCCATTCCTTGTCGTAGAGTATTGCTTCGAAGCTCCCCTTGATCTTCTTGATCTCGTCTATGACGTGTTTCGGTATAGCCATTTCTATCACAGCAGTCTGCTGCTGTGCTGCTACTGCAGGCTGGGGTGGAGGAGCCGGCTTCTCCTCGGCGGGCTTGGCCTCCGGCTTGGGTGGTGTTGGAGGCTTCTCCTCCACAGGGGGCTTCGGCGGCGCAGGCTTTTCCTCGGGCTTAGGCGGTGCCGGCGGCTTGGGTGCTGGCTTTTCCTCCTTAGCCTCCGGTACTAGTCCTAGCTGTTTCTTCACGACCTCGGCTGGAACCATCTGGTTTAGCGCCTCGGCTATCTCCTTCCCGGTTAGCTGCTCTACTTCCATGCCCTTGGGGGCCCTGGCAACATAGTCTATGTCAGCCTGCTCCAGCAGGGTCTTCAGTATTAGCTCTCCTCCCCTATCTCCGTCGACTAGTGCTATTGCAGTCTTCTTCTTAGCCAGGTCTACTATGGTTTTTGGAATCTTCTCGCGAGCCCCCTCCAGCGCTATAACGTTAGTATAGCCATACCTAAGCAGGTTTATGACGTCTGCGCTGCCCTCAACTATTATTACCGTGTCACTCTTATCCACGTCGGGACCCGCTGGG
>CAYRZG010000065.1:0-8195 GCA_964428695.1 uncultured Desulfurococcales archaeon | reverse complement strand
GGCCCCCGTGACCGGGGTTCGAATCCCCGCCCGGCTACCACCCCCACCCCCCTGGGGGTGGTCCTAGGGCCTGGGGGCCCGTAGCTCAGCTTGGTAGAGCGCCCGGCTGATAACCGGGCGGTCGGGGGTTCAAATCCCCCTGGGCCCACCACTAGGTTTATTGTTTGGTTAGTCGTCGCATAGTGTGCTGTGGTTCTTCCAAAGCTGTGTTGTCCGTATGGAGCGGCTTTGTTATTCTGCGATGATCTATCTACGTGTAGTCGTGGGGCTCTTCTTATTGTGTGCGGTCGAGGATTGTTTTGTCGTCTTGGGATGTGGAGGATTTGGTGCCGCCGCGGGGATTCGAACCCCGGACCACCCGGTCTTCAGCCGGGCGCTCTCCCGCTGAGCTACGGCGGCTCCGTGTGGGTGTGGTTTGGCTGGCTGTGATTTTATCCCTTTTGCCTTGGCCTAGCCGGCTGGGGGTTGGGTTGTGGTCGGCGTGCTCGTCGTGCCTGCTAACTTCGGCGACGTGGGAGTCTTGCTGGAGGTGGCGGGGCGGGCTGAGGCTGTTTTCCCGGTTCCCGTTAGTGTTAGGGTTGACCCGTACCCTGTCGTGTTGCCCCTGACTCTTTATGATTTCGACCGCATGCAGTACAGGGCTGATTTAGTCAACGGTTTCCTAGCCGAGAGGTTTTCGGGCATCCTAGAGCCTGGCCGTAGGCTACTGGTGGCTGTCGTCGAGGGCGACGGGTTCGTGGAGGGGTTGAACTTCGTGTTCGGCCTCGCGAGTCCCGGCCTGGCCGTGGCTAGCGTGTACACCGCTAGGCTCCGGCTAGGAGCGTCGAGGGAGCGTTTCGTCGAGAGGCTTGTAAAGGTCGTAGTCCATGAGGTTGGCCATCTGCTGGGTCTGGGCCATTGTAGGAACTATTGTGTCATGAGGTTTAGTAATAGCCTGGGAGAGCTAGACTCCAAGCCCGCCAGGTTTTGTCCCGAGTGTTCTGCCAGGCTTCGCCGCCTCTTAGATGTCGACTACGAATCTTAGTATCCAGCAGCCTGCCTCCTTCCTTATCTCCATCTGGGCGTAGGTCATAGCCTTCACTATTGTTCTATGCTCGTGCTTCTCCGGGTTGAACTCCTCTCCCCACGCCGAGGAGGTTATCCTGTACACGCCGTTCTCGCTCGTGATCCTGCAGACCGAGAACTTGCCGAACACTAGCCCCTCAGAGTCCGTATAGTAGAGTGCCTCCTCCACCCACCGGTAGAGTAGGCTTTCAAGGTCGTCCCCCTCGACGTCCAGGTCGACCCTCCTAGACAGTGCCACTCTGCTAGTGTCTGTTATCACCTCGTACACGCCTATTCCCGCCTGCTCGAAGGCTTCTTCAAGCGTCCTCCCACGGGCCTCTATGAGCACGTCGGCCGTATGCTCCAAGTGTCTATACCCAGGACATTCGCCAGCCACAGCCCGGGCACCCCCGAGTATGGGTCTCGTCTAGATTAGGCGGATATCTAGATTCGCCCCTCCCGAGGGGTGCTGGCCGGTGGAGCGTATAGCAGCGTCGGGCGATAGGGTGCTTGAGATCCTAAGGAGGAGCCTCAAGGTCAGGCCGGAGGACTACGTGGTCCTCGTGGCAGCCGAGAAGTATGGGGGGCCATTCATAGTGTTGGCATCTATAATACTGAGCCAGAATACTAACGATAAGAACGCTATAAGGGCGCTCGAGGAGATGGTCGAACGCGTAGGCCGCACTGTTGAAGATGTGCTATCCCATAGCGTGGAGGAGCTTGCGGAGGCCATAAGGCCGGCGGGCCTCCACGAGCAGAAGGCGCGCGCAATCTACGAGCTTGCACGGAGGCTGCGCGAGGCTGGGGGAGAGGAGTACCTGGAGCGGGAGGACCCCTGGAAGCTTAGGGAGTGGCTAACCTCCATACCTGGAATAGGGCCTAAGACGGCCGACGTGTTCCTAGCCTTCTACCGCAAGGCCCCCGTATTCGCAGTAGACACTCACGCGGCCCGGATCGCGAGGAGGTGGGGCCTGGTAGACTCGATCAGCTACGACAGGGTGTCCAGGGCTCTCCTCGAATTCTTCGGCCCCCACCATGCTGAAGAAGCCCACAGGCTCCTCATAGCCCTTGGCAGGACATACTGTAAGGCTAGGAGGCCGAGGTGCGAAGAGTGCCCCCTGAAGAGCATATGCCCCTATGTCCGGCGGCGGTCGTCGTCGCAAAGCCTGGCAGGGTAGGGTGGGCTCTCGAGGAGGCCTGGGACCTTGCAGTACTCCTCGATGGGGAGGCTAGAGAGACGGGGTATCCGGGAGTCATACTAGTCTACTCCAATCTTCCACGTCACGAGATCGTGGAGAAGTTTAGGAGGGCGCTGAGGCAGTCGTTCATAGTGAGGATAGTCGTTCCAAGGGTGTGTGGGACCGTTGACAGTCCACCCAGGGTTAAGCCCCCAGTTGAGAGGGCCAGGCTGATAGTGGCGTTGAGGGGTGCCTCGAAGAGGGTCCCCGTCGAGGAGATTATAGTGGGGCGCCTCGTTAGGGATAGGAGGAGCCGCTACATTGTGGACGTTGAAGGCGTAGACGAGATCATAATGGTCTCGTGGGGCGAGGCCAGAGCCTGTGGCTACGACTGCACCCTCGTGGGCGTCGAGTAGGTCGGACTCCACCCTTATATAGTATAACTGGGAATAGTTTCGACCGGCTAGGATACCGGGTACTGTAGCCGGCCGGAAGTGAACGGGCATGCTGAGCAGGGTCCAGATAATAAGGGATAGCCAGGCGTTCAGCGAGAGCTTCATACCCCCAACCCTCCCGGTTAGGGACAGGGAGGCCGAGTTCCTGGTAGAGAAGCTTGTCAGGAGGCTCAGCGACAGGCTGGCAGGCCCCGAGGTTATAGCAGTCTTCGGCCCACCGGGGAGGTCCACGGGCATAGGCAAGACTACTGTAGCCAAGTACGCGGCGTTCCGGGCGACCGAGCTGGTTAGGAGGCGTGGCGTGAGAGCGGTACCCGTGTACGTGAACGTGTACCCTGCACCCTCACTCTTCAACATACTATCGATGATAGCATCACAGCTCAGCAAGAGCATAAGCATCCAGGGGGGCTCGGCCTACGACGGCCTCAAAGCGATAGTAGACTACCTCTACCATAAGGACATGTTCGCGATTGTGATCCTCGACGAGTTCCAGAGCCTCATAAACTCTCCCAGGGTGGACGATGCCTACCTCTACGCCCTCCTAAGGGTGTACGAGCAGGTGCCGGCACCCGACGGTGTGCAGAGGATAAACTATATCCTGGTAGCCTCCGACTACCTAGAGCTAAGCAAGCTGAGGCACACTATGCCCCAGGTGGAGTCTCAGATAACCTTCCGCCTCAAACTCGAACCCTACACGAGCGAGGAGCTTATGAAGATACTGAGGCAGAGGGCGGAGATAGCCCTGGAACCCGGCACTTGGGACGACAACCTCCTATGGATGATAGCAGACTATTTCGGCTACGACGAGCTTAGAACAGATGGCATACATGATGGCAACGCTAGGAGGGCGATAATCGCCCTCCGCACAGCTGCAGAGCTCGCAGAGATGGACGGGTCCCCTAGGATAACCGAGGACCACGTGAGAAGGGCCATAGGGGCAGACACCATACCCCCGTTCAACGAGAGCGACCTCTACGGGCTGAGCATACACGAGCTACTAGTACTCCTAGCCGTGGCAAGGTTCGTGAGGAGGAGCGGGGGCTACGGCACAACAGGCCAGATTAGGCGTGTATACGAGGAGCTATGCGAATACTACTCTGTGACCCCGAGGAGCCACACCCAGTTCAACCAGTACGTGGGCAACCTCTCCCGGATAGGCCTCATAGAGGCGAAACCCTCCGGCAAGGGGATGAGGGGTAGGACAACGCTCATAACACTACCCAAGGACATACCCGCAAAGCCACTCATAGAGGTAGTGGAGAAGATATTGAGAGACAAGCTGGGGGGAGGCCGGAGCAGTGAATATTGAAACGCTATGCGAGAGCAAGGGGAGGTTTCGAGTCCTAAAATTCCTACTCGAGGAGGGCCAGGCTAACATCAGCAGGATAATTCGCGAGACAGGCCTACCACACAGGCTTGTCGAGAAGCACCTGGAGGCTCTTAAAGAGGCGGGGGTTGTTGTTGAGAGGAGGATAGGCAAGCTGAGAATATTCGAGGTAGACCTAACAGACGCCAGGATAAGTGCTACCAGGCAGCTCCTACGGGAGCTTGAGCGGCTCTGGGGTGCCAGCGGTGGCGGAGATGGTTAACATTACGGGGAAGGAGGTTGTGAGGAGGATCGCCGTCGCCAAGGGCAGGATAAGGCTTAGGCCCGAGACGGTCGCCAGGATAAGGGAGGGTCGCGTCGAGAAGGGAGACGTTGAAACGGTAGCCTCTGTCGCAGCCATAATGGCTGTGAAGAACACGCCGGGCATACTACCGTTATGCCACCCAATCCCCATAACAGGTGTTAAGGTAGACTTCGACTACGGCGAGGACTATGTGGACGTCACGGTTACCGTTGAAACCTACTATAAGACGGGCGTGGAGATGGAGGCCCTAACAGGGGCGACCGTGGCACTCCTAACAATATGGGATATGGTGAAGAAGTATGAGAAGGACGAGGAGGGCCAGTATCCGCATACGAGGATAGAGTATGTGAGGGTGGAGCGTAAGGTTAAGGGCTAGGAGAAGAACGAGTCGAGAGTCCGGCCTCCAGTCTTCTTAGCCGTCCTCCTACGCCTCCTCCCCGCCTCCCTCCTAGGCTTTTCCTCCGCCTCCACAGTCTCAGCCGGCCTGGCCTGCCTAGTGGGGGGCTTTGCCTCTTCGACCGCCTCCCTCCTAGCCCTCTTCACCCTCTCGATTATCCTCAGTATCTCCGCCGCCCTGGGGCCGGCGAGGAACTCGACCTCGCCCCTCTCAAGCCTGTAGCCAAGCGCTAGCCTAGCTGCAACCACGGGGTCCCCCTCGCGGAATATGAGGAATAGGATTGGCAGAATCTCCCCCTTAACCGTCCTCTTCGAGGTTAGGAGCCTCTGGGCCAGCTTCTCTGCGAGCCTCTCCCTAGTCTCCCTGACAGACTTCAGCCTGGCCATCATCTTGATCCTGTCAGGGTAGGCGTATCTAGCCTTGCCGATCTCACCCTTCCTGGCAAACGCTACCCCGGGCCCCATTAGGTCGAACACGTATGAGAGCAGGCTCCAGTGGCCTCCGAACTTAGCCCTCGCAAGGAATACTGTGGCCCTAGCCAGGGCATCGTATGCTCGGAACGCGTCCTCCGCCTCGACATACTTCTTGGGTATATTGTCGGCGAGCCAGACTATGAGTGTCTCGTAGTCCTCCTCGCTCTGTGATACGGCCTTCTTAGCCTTCCACGCCTTGTCTGCGTAGAAGACCTGGTTGAGCGTCCTAAACACGTCTATCTTCTTCTCCCTCCCCCTCACAATCATCTTCACTAGAGTGAGCGTGACCCTACCGTAGCCTTCGGCCACAGCCTGGAGATCGTTTATCGCCGCCCTAAGGTCGCCCTGGTTCACCTCTGCAATATAGCGTAGGGCTTCCCTCTCACACTCTAGGCCTTCAAGGTCGCATATCCTCTGGAGGACTGCGGCCACCTTCTTTTGGGGGAGCTGCTTGAACCTCACTAGCTCGCTAACCTCGTGGAGGGGCCGCAGCTGCTCCTTCCAAGGGTCGTTTGCCGTCATAACAATAGGGTTCTCAGTCTCCGGTATGATGCGTAGAAGCTCCCTAAGGCCCCCCGCGTCCTCCCTGGGAGCGATACCGTCTATCTCGTCGAGGAGTATGATTATGCCGTTGCCGAATAGGGGCTTCTTCTTGGCCGCTACCCCCACGGTTCTACGTATAGCCTCGGCGCTCCTATAGTCGCTGGCGTTCAACTCGAGAAGCTCGAACCTAAACTCGTTTGCGATCGCCTCTACCAGGCTGGTCTTCCCCACGCCGGGGGGGCCGTAGAGTAGGGCCGCCCTCTTAGACGGCTTCTCGCCGCTCATCCACTTGCGGAACCAGGGTATGAGTATCTTCTTGGCCTCCTCCTGGTCTACTACGTCGTCTATCCGCTTGGGCCTATACTTTATCACCCAGGGGACCCAGGGTTTCCCGAGCCTTCTCGGAGTCAACCTTCAACACCTAGCCGTGCTCCTATCATTGACAGCCATGCTAGAAGGGCGCTCAGCTGTATGTCGTCGTCGCTACCCTCCACTAGCCTATAGTGGATTTCCCCGATATAGTCTGCTATTAGGACCCTCGCCTCCTCCGGTATGTTTATCTCGTTGCTGAAGATCTCCCTGTGAATCTGCTTCACCAGGTCCTCTCCGCTCAAGCCATATTCTATCATAAGCTTTCTAAGCATGTTCCTCGCCGCAGTGAAGTCTCCTTTGAGCGCGAGCCTTAGCATCTCCCTAACCTCTCTGGGCTTGGCCATGCCGACAACCTTGAACACGGTGTCCACTGTTACCTTGCCGAGGGCTGCCGCGGCCTGGAGTATGTTAATGGCCCTCCTCATGTCGCCCTCGCTGATCTCGTATATCGCCTCCAACGCCTCAATATCATAGTCTACCCCCTCGTTGTCGGCAATATACTTGAGCCTCGCAACGACATCCTCCTTCTTTAGGGGCTGGAAGCGGAAGAAGGCGCACCTAGACTGTATAGGGTCTATTATCTTGGAGGGGTAGTTTGCTATCAGTATGAACCTAGTGTTGGCACTGTACAGCTCCATCAGCCTCCTTAGGGCCTGCTGGGCGTCTGCCGTCATATTGTCTGCCTCGTCGAGGAGGACTATCTTGAACGGGATGTCGGGCGGGGTCCTGCTCCTGGCGAACTCTTTCACCTTCTCCCTTATCACGTTGATACCCCTCTCGTCGCTGGCGTTAAGCTCAAGCATGTACTGCTTGTAGTTCTCGCCGAACATGTCGTGTGCCAGGGCATGGGCAGCGGTCGTCTTCCCGGTCCCCGCGGGGCCGGCGAAGAGGAGATGCGGCATATTCTTCATCTCTACGAATTTCTTGAGCCTGGCTACGACCTCCTCCTGGTTTATGATCTCGTCAAGCGTCTTAGGCCTATACTTTTCGACCCAGAGCATCTCGAATATGCTCTCAGACAATCCACTCCCCCTCTACACTAGTGGGGCCTCCAGGGTTCTTATGGGGGAAGGGTTAACACCGCTTATCCCCACTGGACGCCAAGTATCCCGCCCGGTAGGGGTGCCCCACGCTTGGATATCGGCAAAAGGCTGAAACTGATACTCTACGACTATGAGTTTCGAGGCGTGAGAGTGGTCTTCGTCAAAGACTATCCGAGGCTGCCAACACCCGGGGGGACGATCAACGTTAGGAGGGGGGACGAGCTAGAGCTCCCACGCTGGCAAGCTAGGATGCTAGAGAGCATGGGGGTGGCAGAGATAAGTGAGAAGCCCCTAGACCCCACCATGGTCAACATGTACCACTACCAGGAGAAGAAGAGGCCCTACCCCAACGCCCTCGTAGGCCTCCCCCAGGACTTCTACCTGAAGGTCCGAGAGTATATTAGGAGGATTGATGAGGCTATCAAACAGGATCCTAGGAAGGTCAACTACGTGCTCCTTAGAGAGAGGGAGACGCTGGAGAGGAACCTCTACGACCTTGCCCAGACTAGGCTGGCCAAGATACTAAGGCTGGCCCTCGGGGGAGGCGAGGAGTTCAGGGACCGCATGACGCCCGAGGAGAGCCTAATCTACTCTGAGATAGCAGACGTCTCCGAGGAGTGGAGGCGGTACATCCAGTCAATCTTTAGGGGTGAGGAGTAGCGGTGGTCGAGCCGCTCGAGTCCAGAGAGGAGCTGGGCTACGCCGACAGGTTTAGGGATTTCATCAGAAACTTCCGGGACGAGGCCGGGAACTTCAAGTACATGGACCGGGTTAGGAGGATGATAAACTTCGACCTCCAAAGCCTCACCGTAGAGTTCGCCGACCTCTACAGCTACGACCCCGACCTAGCCGGGGCGCTCGTGGACGATCCCGTGACAGTGTTGCGGGAGGCCAGCCAGGCCCTCTACGAGATAGTGGAGCTAGAAGACCCCGACTACGCGAGGAGGAAGAGGAAGTTCATAGTACGAGTAGACAGCCTGTTCGAGACCGTCGAGATTAGGAAGGTTAGAAGCCACCTTGTAGGCAAGCTAATCCAGGTCGAGGGCATAGTTACGAGGA
>CAYRZG010000064.1:0-8236 GCA_964428695.1 uncultured Desulfurococcales archaeon | reverse complement strand
TTTTCCTCTATACTCCGGCGTATATGTGTCGGATGCTGGTCTTGGCTTTTGGAAAGCGTGTAGTGGGTGTAACGGTTTGAGCCTGGACGAGGTTCGTTTCCTGCTGGGCGGCCCGCAGGGTGCTGGGCTGGAGACTGCGGCCCAGGTGCTGACTACCAGCTTTGCAGTTGAAGGTTACCGTGTATACTCGACGAGGGAGTACTATTCCAACATTAAGGGGAGGCATAGCTACATTAACGTAAGGGTCCATAGGAGCAGGCTGCCGCGGGCTCCGAGGGAGCAGCCCCACGTTATCGCCGGGATTGACGCTGAGAGTATTCTAACCCACTTCTGGGAGGCTGGCCCCGAGACCGTCATAGTCTATGATAAGGGGCAGGAGTCTACGAGTGCTAAGCGTATTGTTAGCATGGAGCCCGAGACTCGTGATAGGATTGTCTCGATGCTTGAGAAGGCAGGGTATGAGCCTACAGTGGCCGGTGCTGTAGCGTATGCTAGGGAGAGGCTTGGCGCCGACCTCCTGCCCCTAGACTATGGTGGTCTTCTTAGGAGGCTCGCGGAGAGGCTCGGCATTAAAGTGTTCCAGGCTAGGAGGTTCCAGAACACTATTATAATCGCAGCCGTCGCCGCCCTTACGGGCTTGGAGGTTGAAGATCTCCGAGAGGGCTTCGAGAGGAGGTGGCCTGGCAGGAAGAACATTGTCGAGGGTAACACCGAGCTTGCGCGGATAGTGTTCGAGGAGATGGGCCGGTTTAAGGGCAGGTTCCAGCTGGGCGAGCCCGTGGAGCCGCCTGAGGAGTATTTCGTGGTTTCAGGTAACGATGTTGTAGCCATGGGTAAGATCGTGGGAGGCTACAGGGTGCAGACGTACTATCCGATAACCCCTGCTGCAGACGAGAGCTTCACCATAGAGGCTAAGGAGGACCTTGAAGGCCAGGCAGGGGTCCCGGGCGGGTTCGTCGTCTTCCAGACCGAGGACGAGATAGCTGCGATGTCGGCGGCGATAGGCGCGGCGCTCGCCGGTGCCAGGAGTGCCACTGCCACCAGCGGGCCCGGCTTCGACCTCATGGTCGAGGCTCTCGGCTGGGCCGGGATAAACGAGGTGCCCGTAGTGATAACCCTCTACCAGAGGGGCGGGCCTAGCACGGGGATGCCAACCAGGGGTGCGCAGCAGGACCTGCTGGCAGCCCTCTTCTCCAGCCACGGTGAGATACCCAGGATTATAGTTTCGAGCGGCGACCACGAGGAGGCCTACAGGGACGCTATACTGGCAGCCAACTGGGCTGAGCGCTACCAGCTCCCAGTAATACACTTGCTCGACAAGTTCCTAGCCAACAGTATTGTGACATTCAACCCGCCGGAGGCTCCTGCTATAGACAGGGGCCTACTAATAAGCGAGGCTAGCGACGGCTACAAGAGGTTCGACAAGAGCAAGGGCGTGATAAGTCCAAGAGCTCCGCTGGGGGCTAAGGGTGCTGTAATGTGGTATACGGGCGACGAGCACGACGAGCTGGGCCACATCAGCGAGGACCCGGAGAACAGGATTAAGATGCACGAGGCTAGAATGAAGAAGCTAGAACTGGCCGACGAGGAGATACCGGAGGAGGAGAGGGCGAAGCTCTACGGTGGGGGCGACGACTTCCTACTCGTAGGCTGGGGTAGCGTGAAGGGTGCAGCACTGGAAGCCCTCGAGATCCTAGCAGAGGAGGGCCTGGAGGGCAGCTACCTCCACCTGAGAGTGTTCGAGCCCTTCCCCAAGAGGCTAGTCTCCGATATACTATCAAGGTATCCGAAGGAGAGGGTGATCGCAGTCGAGGCAAACTATACGGGGATGGCTGCCAAGGTGGTGGCCATGGAGACCGGCTACATTATTGAAAGGTTTATCCTCAAGTGGACGGGCCGCCCGATCTACGTGGGCGAGCTTGCCCGGGCGGTTCACAGGATTATAGAGTCTGGTAGTAGGAGGGAGGTGTTGTCCTATGGCGCTTAGGCTGGACTATAAGACGGACGTCTGGGTCGACTGGTGCCCTGGATGTGGCAACTACGGTATACTAACAGCCCTTCAGAACGCGTTGAAGGAGCTTAAGATAGAGCCGTGGCAGGCTGTGATAGTGTCTGGCATAGGCTGCAGTGGTAAGACGCCGCACTTCGTCTTTGCCAACGGAGTCCACACGCTACACGGCAGGGCCATACCCTTCGCGACCGGCATAAAGCTGGCGAACCCAGACCTAACAGTCATAGTACACGGCGGGGACGGAGACCTGCTAGGAATCGGCGCAGGCCACTACGTTGCCCTCGGCAGGAGGAACCTGGACATAACAGTAGTCATACACGACAACCAGGTATACGGGCTGACAAAGGGCCAGGCTAGCCCAACGCTACCAGCCGGGGTCAAGACCAAGGCCCTGCCAAAGCCCAACCTGCAGGATGCAGTCAACCCGCTAACACTAGCACTGTCTGCGGGCTACACCTTCGTGGCGAGAGCCTACGCCCTAGACGTGCAGGGCCTGACAAAGATACTAGTAGAGGCAGTACGCCACAAGGGATCCGCCGTAGTAGACGTGCTACAGCCGTGTCCAACCTACAACGACGTGTACACGCCACAATGGTATAGGCAGAGGATCTACAAGCTGGAGGACGAGCCAGGCTGGGACCCTGTAGTGAGAGACCCGGCTGAGAGGGAGGAGAAGCTGGCGAGAGCATTCGAGAAGGCGAGAGAATGGGGGGACAGGATACCCGTGGGCATACTATACAAGGATGAGACGAGGCCGACGCTCGAGGACAGGATCCAGGCTAGGATACCAAGCTACCGTGAAACACCGCCCGCCAAAGCCCCCATAGAGAAGGGTGGAAGGAGCATAGTAGGCCTAGAGGAGCTTAGAAAGCTGTTCGCCACCAACAGGATAGTCGTGAAGAGGAAGCATTAACCCTCAAACGCCAACCCCACCACCTGGGGTGTACCCGGTTTTTGGACGAGCAGACCCGGGTTAGGCTTAGCAAGAAGATGACCGGCCTCCTTCGCCACTATGGTCCACGCTATGGTCTCCACCCAGACCGTGAGGGCTGGGTCCCCATCCGGGAGCTTGTCGAGGCCCTCCGCAGGATACCGGGCTTCGAATGGGTCGAGGAGAGGCACGTGCTCGAGGTGGTTGAGAGGGATGACAAGGGCCGCTACGAGGTCTCCGGGGGCAGGATAAGGGCTAGGTACGGCCACAGCCTCCCGGTGGAGATAAGCTACAAGCCCCTACGCCCCCTACCACGGGCACTCTACCATGGCACTACGCTGCAGGCCCTCCAAGGTATACGAAGCCAGGGGATTCAGAGGATGCGGCGCAGATGGGTACACCTCAGCCTCTCGTTCGAGGACGCTGTCGCCACCGGGAGGCGGCACGGCAGCCCCGTGGTCGTGCTCGAGGTTGACCCGTATTGCCTCGAGTCCCGGGGGCTCACCGTGTATAGTGCGGGTCCGAGGGTCGCAGTGGTCGAGTGGGTGCCGTGGGAGTGTGTTAGGAGGGTTCACAGAGTCCCAGGCTAGTGTATTAGTAGCCCACCAACGTCGGAGCCGAAGACCTCCTCTACTATAGCCTTGGCTATCTTCTTGTCGAGCCCCGAGCTTACAAGCCTCTTGTAAGCCTCCTTCTTAGACACCCCGGTCTGCCTCATATGTTCTACGAGCTCCTTCAACGTTCTAAGCTCCAGCTCGGCCAGCTTCTCCCCGAGCCCCTCTGCCGCCAGCTGTATTAGTGAGGCTAGGAGAGCTTTCAGGCTGAGCTCGAACACCTCGCGGGTCAAACCGCTGGTTGGAAGGTCTACGGCAACCACGGGCTCGTGCTCCTCCCCTATAAGGTAGGCCTTGACGAGGGGGAACCTGCTTATCTTGAGGAACTTCCTGTAGAGAGCCGCCTTCTTGTGGGGTAGCATGTCAACAGTCTCCATGTTGAGCTCGACCGCCATTCTCACAGCCTCGTCTATGATCTCGATATGGAGCTTCCCTGGTATACCGGGGGCGTCCGCCTCTATGACCCCCCGTTCGCCCTCCCACTTGCTCGTGAAAATCTGCCAGTTCTCGGCTATCACACCATCCCTAATCCAGGAGAGGATGTCTTCGAAAACCCTCCTACCGGGGCTGTCACTCCCCTCGAGTGGATCCCTGGGCAAGGGGGTGTACACCGCCTAGATTGTAGCGGGGGGCTTGTTTTATCGCTTTCCAGGAGTGCTTGTAGAGTATAGCCTGTAAAGGTGCCGGATGCCCTCGGGCAGGGGTACTAGCGGCTTCCAGCCCAGGCTCCTCGCTGCCCTTCCAGGGTCGCCGGAGCTAGCCTTCACGTCGCCGGGCCTCTCGGGGGCCCATACAACGTCTAGAGGCTCGCCGTGTATTTCTGCGATGAGCCTCGCGAGCTCTGCTATCCTGACTGGGACCCCCCATGAGATGTTGTAGACTCCAGGCCTCCCGGTTAGGGCCGCCTCCGCCGCCCTGACAGCGTCTGCGACGTGTACGAAGTCCCTCGACTGCATGCCGTCACCCTCTATCCTAACATATCCTCCGCTTATGGCGGATGTTAGCATCCTGTAGACTACTCCTGGGTTCCCCCTATTCCACTCTCCCGGCCCGTAGACGTTGAAGTAGCGTAGCACCACTAGGCGTATGCCTCGCTCTGTCGCCAGGCCCCTGGCGAGCGTCTCGCCGGCGAGCCTCGTGGCTCCATACCAGTTGACGGGGTTTAACGGCACGTCCTCGTCGTGGGGGACCCTCTGCTGCTCCCCATACACTGCGGCGGTTGAAGCGTAGACTATCCTCTCCACGGTCTCAGACTCAAGTGCCGCCATGAGGAAGCTGTTGGCGGCCTCCACGTTCTCCCTCCAGCATCCCGCCGGGTCCCGGATGCACTCGACCACCCCGTCCATCTCGTGGAAGAAGTATGCGACCCTAGCCCCCTGGAGGGCGTCTCCCAGGACACCGGGGTCGCCAGGCCAGCCGTCCAGGAGCCTCCTGGGCCTATACCCTTCCGGGCACGGGCGGTCGTCCACAACCACGACCTCGTGCCCAGACCTCTCAAGAGTGGAGGCGGTTTCCACGCCTATGAAACGGCAGCCTCCAACCACGGCTATCCTCATACAGTGTTCACCAGACTACCTCTCCGCCAGCCTGCCTGGAGGCGCTCCTCCTCCTAAGCACTAGTATAGCCGCCGCCCCCAATGCTAGGGGGACTATTGCGGCGACCGCCACTATTGCCAGCTTTCTACCCCTGCCCTCTGAGGTCGCCGGAGGCGGGGGAGGAGCCTGCTGCTGGGTCTGCTCCACGGGCTTCTCGAGCTTCACAGTATAGTTGCCGGACCCTGTTATCTCGAGCTTGGCCTCCGATAGTAGGAGGTTCCTGGCAGGGTCTATCAGTTGGAACGTGTAGTTTCCAGGAGGTAGGATCACCGTGAGGTTGCCGGAGTCTAGCGTGGCGGTCTCCTTCTCGCCCTCAAGAATCTTCACCTTTAGCCCCGGCGGCGAGATTATGGCTACCGTGCCGGATTTCGAGAGTAGGTCGAGCCAAGACTGGACCCGCACGTCATGGTATAGGTTGACCTCAGCGTGCCTGCCGGCCTCTACTGTTACGTTGGCGGCGAAGCTTGGAGGCTCGGGTCCCAGCCAGCCCTCGGGCGGCGCCAGCGTGGCTTCTACCAGGTATGTTCCCGGCTGGGCGAGTATTGAGTCCCTACCGCCCTCCGGGTACTCCTTAGCCCATGCTGGCGCTGCCTGCCAGGGTGGTGTAACCTGTACCCTTACCCGTGGCGGTAGGTTGAAGTCTATCCAGCCTAGCACGTCTCCGTAGTGGAAGGCTAGGGTTAGAGTGTCTCCAGCCTTCAGCTTGGCTGGGACCCTCTTCACGAGCACCTCGCTTGACTCTACTATAATGTTTTCTCCGACGGGTAGGGATAGCTCTATGACATAGCTTCCCGCTGGCACAGTGTATGCTACCCTACCCTCCGCGGCGATCGCCTGGACTGTGTCGTTGGTGTATCGGAGGGTTACTAGGGTCCCGGGCTCCACGTCTAGCTCTAGCCTGGCCGTGACGGCTTCAATATTGAACCCCCTAAAGTCGAGTACGACCCCGAGACCCCTGGCGGCGTATACTTCCGTCTTCCTCTCCAACACCCAGCCTGGTCCCAGCCAGTCTTCGGGCTCGGGCAGAGTCACCTTCACCGTATACTGGCCTGGCGGTACTATTGCTCCCAGGCTTTCCAGGACGTGCTTGGAGCCGTTAACGTACTCCAGCGTCACGTTGGCTTGCTCATCCCTCAATACTATGATGAGGCTCCTGTCGCCCGGGACTGTTAGCGGGCCCACCGTGCCGGTTATCGCTTCCGCGCCGTTGATCGTGTATACTCTCATGGGTTCTCCCGTGAGGTTGACTCCTATGGTCGCGTTTTCGACTCCGTCGCCGAAAACGTCTAGCACGACTTTCATCTCGACGCTTATAGTCTTGTTCCAAGCGTCCAGCTCGAGCCTGCTACTGCAGGTTCCGGCGTAGCAGAACGCTGTAACAGGGGGCTGGGCTTGGAGGACATAGTAGCTACCAGTGTATATGTAGTAGAAGCTGCTGGCCGACGTGGCAATGTTCCTCCCGCCCGCCACTAGCACGCTGTACCGGGCTGGGTTCCAGGACACATAGTATATCGAGTACACCTCGGGCTGGGCTACGAATGCTACGGGGTTGAGGTTGGCGTCGAAGAAGCCTATCTCCCTCTCGTGGGGCACCGCTATAGTGGTGCCGTCTGGGCTCCAGGAGGGGGCGGAGGCTGCACCGTACGATATGCTGTACTCTAACGCTATGCTACCGTTGACCAGGAGCCTTGCCTTGTAGAGTGTGGAGTTTGTTGCTATAACAAGCTCCCCTCCGCCTCCGGGGCGGAAGGCGAACCCCTTAGGGACCCCGTTGACTATGACCTCTAACACGTCTGACAGCGGCCTGCCACGGCCAACGCTATACACGTGACCCCCGCCGTCGCCGACTATGAGCCTCTCGCCGTCAGGGCTCCAGGCCAGGGCTGTTACCGGCGGGTTGAAGTGGGCGAGCGCATATCTTAGGGCGCCACTCTTATCGTAGATGTACACGTCCCCTCCAGCAGTCGCCACGGCTAGGAGTTCGCCGTCAGGGCTCCAGGCCACGTCTGTGACCAGGTAGTCGTACTGCTTCTTGAACAGGAGTGCCCTAGTGTTTGAGGCTACAACCCACATCTCGTCGGCCACTCCAACCGCTATCAGCTGGCCGTCGGGGCTCCAGTCGAGGGGTCCCGGGCCCTTGCCAGTGTTTAGCGCCCAGAGTAGGGCTCCCTCGCTGTTGTAGAGTCTAAGCTCGTGGCTGACGCCTAGGGCTACCGCTACCCTCTCCCCCGCAGGGTCCCATGCCAGGTCGAGGAGTATACCGTTAAGGTAGACCTTCCCGTACACGTCCCCCGGATGGTAGAGTTGGACTTCTCCAACAGCGACGCCCGCGGGGATTGTCGCGGCGACCACTAGGAGCACGAGTAGCAGGGAGGCAGGCCTCACCGACTACACCCTATGCCCGCCCTGGTGGGGGCGGGATTATATTATGGTTTACAGGTCCTCGATACACTCTCCGGCGAGGAGCCCTAGTATATCCCACATGCTAACCACTCCGACCGGCCTCTCACCCTCGTCTACAACTACCACGTGCTTAACGCCTGCCGCCCTCATCCTGGAGAGTATGCTTGACAGGCTATCCCTCTCCCCCGCGGTAACCACGCCTGCTGCCATCACCGACTCTACCTTAGGGTCCCTCGCCGCCTCCCCCGTCGCTACAAGCCTTAGGATGTCCCTGCGAGTCAATATGCCCGCCACCCTCCCCTCCCCGTCGACTACGACGACGCTCCCAACATTGTTCGTATACATTACTCTGGAGGCCTCGCTAACACTAGCGTCTAGACCGACCGTGACCGGCGGCGTGCTCATAACCTCGTAGGCGAGCCTTTCACGGAGTATGCTGCACTCGCCCACCACAGGGCACCCTCCACGGGCGGCGCGCGGCCCCCGCCACGGTTGCCCGGCGGCGCCACCCGGGTGGCCCCCGCCGCCCCCTCACCCCGGTGGCCCCGCGAACGCCAGCGTCCGGGGACAGGTTGCTCCCTTCCGGGCCTGGCCAGGTTCCCCCGGCACCGGCCGGTAGCACCCCGCCCTCCGGCGGGGGCCCCGGCCCCGCTGGCCCCGCGGGCCGGGGGTCACGGGGGG
>CAYRZG010000063.1:0-8267 GCA_964428695.1 uncultured Desulfurococcales archaeon | reverse complement strand
AGAGGTTGGGTAGGAGGAGGAAGAGGAGGAAGAAGATTGTAAAGAAGGTGAGGAGGCCGAGCCGCTACTTCCAGTGCCCGAGGTGTGGGGCCCTAACTCTGACAATAGACTTCAAGAGGGAGGTTGACGGCATACGGCCTAGGCCGGGTATGAAGCTTGCCGTCGCCAAGTGTGGCAACTGCGGCCTCTACTGTGTGCTCGAGGTCCCAGAGATAATGGAGAGGGTGGACGTCTACAATAAGATAGCCGACCTGGTCTACGAGGACCGCCTGGACGAGTGTGCGCCGAGGACGGGCGAGGAGGGAGAGGTGGAAGAGGAGGTTGCAGGCGAGGAGGAGGGAGAGCCTCTTCTCGAGGCTGAGGAGGGAGAGGGAGAGGTCTAGGCTCCACTTCACCCTAATAGACCCCGACAAGACGGGGCCCCGGGAGGCCTACGAGATAGCAAGGGTAGCGGTAGAGGCGGGGACGGACGCCTTCCTAGTAGGCGGCTCCACCGGCGTCTACGAGCCACAACTCTCAATGGTGGTAAGGGAGGTTAAGAGGCTGGGGAAGCCTGTCATACTCTTCCCGGGCAACCTCTCCGGGCTCACGCCGGAGGCCGACGGTGTACTGTTCCTCTACCTGCTAAACAGTGACGACCCCTACTACATTTCAGGCGTCCAGGTGCAGGCTGCTCCCATCGTGTTGAGGATGGGCCTGGAGCCGATACCGACGGCCTACGTTATAGTGGGCTACGGTGGCGCCGCAGGCTACATTGGCAGGGCTCGCCCGGTGCCATACGAGCACCCCGAACTGGTAGCGGCCCACACTCTCGCAGGGGCAATGATGGGGGCGAGGGCCGTATACCTCGAGGCGGGGAGCGGGGCTCCAAAGCCAGTCCCCGAAGAGGCGGTGGCGGCGTCGAGGAAGCTCCTCGACAGGTTGGGGGCTGAAACGCTCCTAATAGTAGGGGGAGGCGTTAGGAGCCCAGAGGCGGCTGCGAGACTGGCGAGCGCCGGGGCAGACGCCCTAGTAACCGGGACCCTCGCCGAGGAGGATCCTGCTAAACTCTCATCCATAGTGAGAGCGTTTAAGACTGGTCAGAGCAGCCCGCTGCCCTAAGGTCCAAGCCATACTTCCTCTCCAACGCTTCAACCACGTTGACTCCTACAAGGTTGGCTATGCTAACGGTCCAGGCTATAACGTCAGCTATCTCCTCCATTATCCTCTCCCTGTCACCCTCCCTTAGAGCCTCTGCGAGCTCGCCCAGCTCCTCTACTAGCCAGGCGAAGGTCTTGAAGAGCCCGCGCTCCCTGTCGCGTTCTAGGTAGGCCCTCCTCATAGCCTCCTGAAGGCATTCTACCGAGAGCGCCACACGCAACACCAGGGAGAGGGAGGACTGCTGGGGCCCGGATTAATTAGGGCGGCCTAACCCGAAGAGGGACCCGAGGGTAGGGGTGTTTAGGGTTGGCGAGGTCGAGGAGGGGTAGGCAGAGCGGCCCCATGACCGCGGCCGGTCTCATATCGTTCTACGACGAGTATGAGGGTAAGATCAAGATATCGCCCACAACGCTAATCCTGGCGGCATCCATCTACGCTATCATAGTCGTCGTCGCCCACATCCTCGGCTAGGAGCCTCCTAAGAGTGATAGCCCGGCCTCCCGTGGCGGCCTCCCATACTATTCTCGCAACATCCCCTGCCTCCAGGCGCTTTGGGGGAGTCCTGTAGAGTCCCTCCTCCAACGCTATCCTGGCTCCGAACACATGGCTGCACCCGCCGATGCCGTTCCTGGAGGTCCTCCTAATGAAGCCCTCACAGCTGCAATAGTGGCCTCCCACAACAACGTAGTCGGCCCTCTCGCCGAGGTAGACTAGTATGAGGGGGTCCCGCCAGACTAGTATAAACCGTCGAGACTGGGCGGCCGCCCTCGCATGAGGCGCTAGCCAGTCGGGGGGCGGCGAGGTTCTAAGCTCGTCTGCCGACGTGTAGACCCTGTCTCCTCTCGAACCTTGCAACCTTCCACCCGCAAGACTCTAATCCAACAACCACGTAGTCGGCGTAGCCTAGGAAGAGCCCGGTCTCTACAACGCCTGGTATGCTCTTCAGCCAGGCCTCAGCCTCCCACGGGTCCTCCAGTGGTCCAGTGGGTATGTCGACTATGACCCCGCCCCAGTCGCTGACCACGGGGCCATCCTTTCCACTCCCACTCCTAGCCCTGGCATCCCCCCACCGGGAGCGGATAGCCCTCAGGGTTATCGAGAGATAGTCTCGGACAACCTCAACTGGCAGGGGCTTCCGGGACCCCAGCCTGTCAACAAGCTTATCCTCGCCGACAATGAAAATGTTAATCCTACTAGCATAGGCTAGGTTCTTCTCGCCGAGAAGAGCCCCACCCCTACCCTTCAAAAGGTTACCACTACTATCAACCTCGTCGGCACCATCTATGTAGACGTCTATAGGCCCGACAGCCCGAGGCGACACCACCCTTAACCCTCTAGAGGCGAGCTTCAACTCCGTGTCCAGGCTTGACGCAACGAAATCCAGCCCAGCATACTCAGATCCAGCCACCAGCTCTATGAACCTGCCAACCGTGGACCCCGTCCCAACCCCTATGACCCTAACACGGCCTATCCCGGCCAGGAGCTCGAGAGCACCACGAGCAGCCTCCAGCTTAGCATCACACCCTCCCAGGACCCTCCACCACGAGCGACCGGAACCCCTGGAGGCATAGAAGGCTTGCCGACAGACACGCGTGTGGGCTCCACTGGAAACCAGGGGGTCCCTTTAACCGGTTACAGGTACTGTAGCATAGGGACCCCCCACACCCCCCTGTTTCAACTGGAGGGGTAGATGGTAACACGCTGGAAGGCACACGACTACAGGAGGCTCTTCTTCCTAATAATATAATTTTATATTAGATTTAATGTCATCCTGTACTTTCTACAAACTGCAATACAGAATACTTCTAACGTAAACCTCCTGGGAGAGCGTCGGGCTTTGATTCTACTGGAAACTGGGGGGTGCCCGGGACCCTGGGGTGGGCTCCATAGGAAACTGGGGGGTAGGCTACTCTCGGTTAACACTCGCCCTCCACTATTGGGGGGAGGCGGGTCCCGGGCGAGTAGAAGCACCGTGGAGGGAGGGGCTTTGGCAGCCCACTCCAGCTTCTCCTAGGCCTAGCCTCATGGAAGAGTGTGAGGTGCCTGGCACTCCTAGGGGGCGAGGTGAGCCTACCACCGATGATTCTCCTCTGAACCCATACCCTGATGGGCGAGGCTTTGGGGTCCCTGTAGCCGCATTTGGGGCACCTGTAGCCTTTCCCCCTACCCATGCTTTTCATCCGGGACCCGCACCTAGGACACCTCGGTGCGACTAGCTCATATTCCTGGCCCGCCCTTACTATTGTGAGTGCCTCGGCGGCCAAGGTTAGGCTCCCCTGCCGTGGAATTAGGGAGCCCTCGACGATCACTAGGTCTCCAGGGGCGAGCATCCTGGCGGCCCAGGCGAGCCTGCCGGTCTCACGGTAGAAGGCTACCGTCGGCCCCCCGCTCACCTCTAGCAGTACGTGGCCCCCGGGAACTATTCTAGGCGGCGAGTCGACGCGGGCTAGGAGCCTAACAGACCTGTAGGGTCTAGCCTCCATGTGGAAGCCAACGTGAACCCCGGTATGCTGGTTGCTCCGGAAGATAACCCAGCCCGAAGGGCTAGAGCATAGGGTCCCCCTATAGGCTTGCAGGCAGTCTAGGCTGGAGCCTCGAAAGCCTGCAAGAACCGGGTCAGGGCCGGCTGGCGAAGCTATGGGTCCCTTGGCCAGGTCGTAGTTCCCCCAACACTCGGCTGAGATAGCAGACTCTACCAGAGGGTCCCCGTTTAGACACCTCTCTCCGCCATCCCTATAGGCTATCAGCTCGAAGCTATACGGGTCCCAGGGGGCCAGGGAGGCTAGAGAGGCTACCGCTCCGACAACCCCGCTCCCACCGGCAGCAAGCACCCCCGAGACGCGGGCGGCTCTAAACACGGCTCTCAATGGTATGTAGTCTCGGAGGCCCATAACGTATAGGCTTCTAAGCGTAGGATTACGCCACGGCCTATTCGTCGGCACGACTGCCAGGCCGGGACCCTTACCCGGAGGCCTCCTACCAGCAGCGTATGAGTCTAGCCTATCCCATACAAGTTCCGCCAGCCTTTCCACGGGGAGGCTGGAGTATCCCCTCAACACTAGAGCGGCGTTACCCCTAGTCTTCCTGGGGACTGCAGGGTCTAGCCTAACGAGCAGAGGGTAATCTGTAAGCTCGACTATGCCGTCGAGATCCTGTAGTGTTAGAAAGAGTGCGTGTGTAGTACAGCCCCCCCAGGGGGTGTCGGCGTCGTCTATGGCCAGGGTGAACGGGTGCACAGCAGGTCACGCTGTAGTCTTCTTCTTAGACATGACGACAATGTTTGTCAGCGTGCTCTTGACTCCCTCCATCCTTCTAACCTTCTCTGTTATGAGCGTCCTCAGGGCGTCCATTGTGTCAGCCTCTATAACGGCTATGAGGTCGTGTATGCCGTACACCATGTAGACCTCCTTGACCTCGGGGATCTCGTAGAGCTTCTCGAAGATCTCGTTCTCCTTTCCAACATCCACGTTAATCATAACTATTGCCTGCGCCATTACGGGCACCTCCCACTACTACACTATACGTGTATCACATTAAATATCTAGCGACGGTAGAGAATCCTGCCGATCTCCGGGTGCTCGGCGGCAAGCCTCTCCAACACTCTCATCCTCTCCCCCCTACCCGTGTAGATGCTTTCACCAGTTATCCTAATCTGGAGCCAGATGGGGGTAGTGGAAACCCTAAACCGGGACCCCTCCTCCACTCCCAGCACGTTCCTCACATAGTCGAGGGCTAGCCTGGCCTCGAGGGCGGGCGTTGGAGTGACGTCCTCCCTTCTACCGAGGAAGCTTCCAAAGATAATCCTTAGGAGGCCGCGGAAGCCGCCCACGTCAAAGGACTCCCTGCCCGAGTATGCTAGGTCTACGATCGCCCTGAGAGAGTTTTCGAGTAGCCTCTCAACGTCCCCGGGAGGAAGTGGGTCAAGCCTATAGTGGCTTGCAGGCACCCTCTCGAAGCCCAGGTCCTTAGGCGTGGCTAGCAGGAACACGCGTACCGGCGGCAGCAGGGAGGAGATTCTAGCCTCAACGTAGAAAGAGGCGGATCCGCCCCCAGTGGTGTGGACCTCATAGTATGGCAGGTATAGTGTATACTCCAACGCACGGGCACCGTTTAGAGCCGCCCCACCCTCTAAAACTAATATTTCAGTGGGCAACCATAACCCTTCCACGGGCCCACAGGAGGAGAGTGGGAATAACAGGTCACGCGGTGGTAGAAGTTGCGCTGGCTGGCAATCAAGCTGGTTAACTTCGTAGTCGTCCTAGTCATAGTAACATTTATCGTCGCAGCAATATTCGCGGGCCCACTAACAGACAGGCAGATACAGCAGATAAGAGAGACGATTAGACAAGAGGTACTCATGCAGATACGAGCCGACCAGTCTGGAGCTTTCAGGGAGGGTATAGTGAACCAGTTCCTAGAATACCTCCGCCAGACAGGGCAGGCTCAAGAGATAATAAACGAGTATGTCAACTACAAGCAATCGCAGGGGGAGCAGGTCTCACCAGACCAAGTTGACCTTAGAGAGGCGGCAGACTGGTACTACACCTACGTCAAGGGTGGGAACGGTCTAACAGAGGCCGCAATATCATGGTACATAGAGTCCCTAGTCAAAGACGAGATTAAGAGGAGGGGGCTAGACGCCCCATGGTACATCATCAGCCTGAAGTATACTAAGATGCTACTAACATTCCAGAATGTGAGGGCAACCTCAGACCTTCAGACAAGAGGCTACTTCTTCTACCCGCCGGGAGACAAGAATGCCTACCACATAATATTTGAAAGGGTCCCGTTCAGCGTGCTACTATTCACGACAAGCTCTATCCTAACACTACTCTTCGCAATACCGCTAGCACTCTACGCCGCAAGGAGGCCTGGAAACCTGCTAGACAACACTATCATGGCGTGGAGCGTATTCTCAGTCAGCATGCCATGGTGGTGGCTCGCAATGGTCTTCATATACCTGTTCACAATAAAGTACGAGATATTCCCCAAGGTGACAGCGCCTATTGACGTGCACAGTATTAAGAGCCTTGCATCCAAGGCTGCTCTGCCCGTGTTAACTGTCACAGTATTGAGTGTAGGAGACACGGCGTACAGGCTGAGAAACATACTATTAGACGTTTTCAACGAGGACTTCGTAGTAGTGGCGAGGGCAAAGGGTTTACCGGAGACACTCGTGTTGAGGAGGCACGTTCTTAGAGCAGCCGCGCCACCAATAGTGACAATAGTATTATTCTCAATAGTGCTAAGCGTGTTCGCCGGAGCTATAATAACCGAGCTAATCTTCAACTGGCCTGGCCTCGGAAGACTCTACTGGGAGGCTATAAGCTACAACGACATAGCGGTCCTAGCTGTACTCACATTCATAACTACACTACTCTACCTAGTGGTTAGGCTTGTACTAGACATACTCTACACTATACTAGACCCGAGGATAAGAAGAGCCTAGAGGTGAGCAAGCATGTTAGAGGAATTAAAGATAAACATGAGGATAGCCCTCCGCACGTGGAGTGGGAAAATAGGATTCACACTACTACTCATACAAATAATACTAGCACTGTACGCAGTAGCAGCATACTATCCCGAGGGAATGCTAAAATATGGTAGAGGCTCAGAGTTCTTCTATTACTACCCTGTAACAGTGCCACCATGCTGGGTAGTAGATAAGCCCTCGATAAAGGCGAACCTCAGTCTAAATGACCTGAACCTGGTGCTCGCAGACCAACTACCGGAGATCATAAAGTCAATAGACAAGCAGACATATGCAGTTTACAAGCAATATTCCAACTTCGGGTTTAAAGTAGTAGTGAAGGAGTATACTGCAAACATAACAGTCGACAAGCCAGGCTTGCCTAGCGACGTTTCACTAGTCCTAGCCCTGGGCCTGCCAACTGATTACATGCCGGATAAGGTTGTCATCTACACTGCGTGGATGTATATTGAAAGGCCGGACGGCATACCCGTGTTTATCATGTATAAAAGCCAGCTCTACGAGCCCAACCTAACCCAAGTGGTAGTCTATGGAAGTCTGGTCCAGGAGACAGTTGACGGGCAGAACATAACCGTACCCAGGCCTCTAACACTAGCAAACTACAATAACTCGAAGTATCTGGCAACAACCTTCTCTAAGAGCTTAAAGGTGCTCCAGGAAGCCCTAAACCTCACCCCAGAAGAGGTGAAGCAGTATACTCCAGAGATAATTTTCGCGGGTAGGAGTGGAAACGAGATTCTAGCACTCAACGGCCAGTATAAGGTAAATGTGGGCATAGCAGCTCTCATAGTCCCCACTGTCTCCGAGCAGGAGCTAGCAGATATAATCGCAAAATCTGATGTGCAGGAATTCCAGTTAGTCGTAAAGCCAAACTGTTACGGTTTAATGGGCACTGATACTAAGGCTAGGCCTGTAAGCCTGGGCCTCCTCCTAGGCCTCCCATATGCGTTCCTACTAGGATTCACGGTAACATTCATCTCAACATTCATCGGTGCAATATACGGGACCCTGGCAGGCTACTGGAAGGATTATAGGGGAGAGGCCCTAATGAGGATAGTAGACGTTGTACTATCACTGCCATTCCTGCCAATACTAATAGCGATAAGCGCCGCATTCGGAACCATAAACCTGAAATGGCTAGCAATACTGATGATAGCATTATCATGGGCGGGTCCCGTAATAGTTGTCAGGAGCATGGCACTGCAGATCTCAGAGCAGCTCTACGTTGAGGCTGCTAGGGCAGTAGGCGTTAGCACCAGAAAGATCATATTCAAACATATCTTCCCGCAGATCTATCCGTATACCATGGCTATCGCCGTCCTGTCGATCCCAGGAATTATCGTTGCAGAAGCTAGCTTGGCACTGCTGGGCTTCGGCGATCCGCAGGCACCGACTTGGGGTAAGATGCTGCAGCTAGCCTACAACAGCTTTGCAGTCAGCAATGGCTGGTGGTGGATGTACATATTCCCCGGTCTGGCCCTGGTGATATTCTCGGCGACATTCCTCCTGGTTGGTAGGGCGATAGAGCCTATAGTGGCACCAAAGCTGCAGAGGTAATGATATTATTAAATATTTTAAATTTATTTTTAATTTATAATTATATTGTTGTTTAACCCAAAAGGTATTTAAGGGGATG
>CAYRZG010000062.1:0-8357 GCA_964428695.1 uncultured Desulfurococcales archaeon | reverse complement strand
ATCCAGGCGAACTTGAAGCTCTCCTTACCCTTGGCCTTGGCCTGCTCCTCTAGCTCCTTCAGCTTCTTCTCGTCGACTAGACCGAGCCTGTAGAGTAGGTGTCCTACTAGAGTGCTCTTACCATGGTCTACGTGTCCTATTACCACCAGGTTTAGGTGGGGCTTCTCCGGCATTCCATACACCCCTCCTTACACTATCCTAAGCCGGTAGCACGATAGGCGAGAAGAGGCCCTTAAAAAGGCACCGCCCGATAGGAGTGTGGGAGGAATGAGGGGTGCTGAAGGCTACCTGGAGCTTAATGCTATCCTCTCGATCTCCTCCTTCTGGCTCACAGCGTGGCTCGTGGGGTCTCCCCTGGCTGCCTTTATGATCTCCTCGGCTAGGCACTCCTCAATAGGCTTTGGATTGTTGAATGCACAGTTCCTAGCACCCTCGGCGATGAACCTTAAGGCTAGGTCGACCCTCCTCTGCGGAGCCACGTCTACGGAGACCCTATAGGTTATACCACCGAAGACTATCCTAGTGGTTTCCTCTCTAGGCGCAGCGTTCTCGATCGCTCGTACCAGAACCTGTATGGGGTTCTCACCGGTCTCTAGATATATTATATCGAAGGCGACCTTCACTATGTTATATGCTAGGTGCTTCTTCCCCCCGTTCCTTCCAGGCCTCATAAGCTGGTTTATGAGCCTCTCAACTATGGGGACCTGGCTCTTGGCGAACCTCCTGTGCTCGTGCCTGCCGCCCGTGTGGGGAATCCAGATTGGCCGCAGGCTAATGTAGCGTTTGAGGCTCGGATCCCTGACTTCGACGCCAACCCAGCTCCACTTTCCGAACAGCCTGATCGAGTCAGCCCTTACCTCTATACCCTCTGGCAGCTTCAGCTGCTCCTGCGACATTCCACTCCTACCCTCCGCTCCCCGCCCCGTGGAGTTGCGTGACGTTATTAATCTTCCATTGGAGCCGAGCTTTCAGGGTGTGCCGCCTGCTGGGGAAAACCCGTATTGGGCCTAGAAGAGCGCATTGGGTACACTGGGGGCGACTGAGGGGTTGGAGTCGGAGCTAGTCCGTGTAGTATCAGTGGAGCCCGAGACTATGAGAAGGGAGGAGTTCGGCATAACCTACTATATTCCAATAGGCCTGAGGCTCGGCCTGGAAGATGGCAGGGAGTTTAAAATCTATAGTGTCCCCTACGATGTAGTCGAAGCCATAGTGATGTTGAAGAGGGGAGATCCTCCCCCTAGAAGGCAGAGCCTATTCGCCTTTCTAGCGTATCACGAGGATTTCAAGTTCATCTTCGACAGGGTCCTAGACAAAGTCGTTATAGACGAGTTTGACCCTAACACGGGTCTCTACACGGCAACAGTATACTTCGAGAGCGATGGGATAAGACTACAGGTTAAGATGATACCGAGCCACGCGATCTATCTGGCTCTTGTAACGGACAAGCCAATATACGTGTCGGAGAGGCTCGTCCAGATGTATGAGGAGGAAATGGAGTACGAGGAGGAAGAGTACGAGGATGAGTTCGACGACGAGGAGTTTTAGGCTACCTTCTAGGCTTCTGCTTCTTACCTAGCCAGAGTGCTTTCAGCGATACTCCATTCACCATTACTACCCTGTACCTTACGCCCGGAATGTCTCCCATAGACCTTCCTCTAGGCCCACCGATACCCTCGATTATAACCTCGTCGTGCTCGTCAATGTATAGTATGCCACCGTCCCTTGGGACGAATGCGGTCACAACCTTCTTATTCTTGACGAGCTGCACTCTCACACACTTCCTGAGAGCCGAGTTTGGCTGCCTTGCCTCAACTCCAACCTTCTCTAATACTATGCCTCTCGCCATAGGAGCTCCTTCTAGAGGGTCATACTTTCTCTTGAGGTCCAGCATCCTTCTCTTGAACTCCCTCTGGCTCCAGCGGAATTTCATCCTCTTCTTCCTGAGCTTCCTAGCTGCGAAGAGGCCGAGTGGCGACTTCTTACCCGTCACTATTCCTCCACCCCAGGCCCCCTGCTACCGGGTTGAGTGGGATTAAATAATTCGCCATACATTGCCCTATTTTATTACTACATTTTGCACATTGAATAGTTTTTTCAGTACCAGCCTCGCTCGTTTTATGTTGCGCCCTTCTCGCCCTATGGCTCTTCCCTTATCCTTCTCGTCGACTCTCAGTACTACTGTTTTCTCACCGCCGCGGTCGACAATGTTTATGTCAAGTATGTTAACGCCGGGGAAGAGGTTTTTGATCATTGTCTCAAGGTCGTCGGAGTATGCCACCACCTCGATGTTCCTCTTGAATATTTCGCTTAGGATCCTTATCTTACTACCCCTTCTACCGATGGCCTTTCCCACATCTTCCGGTTTCACCAGAAATATCAGCCTGTTGCCTTCATCGTCGATTATACACCTGTAGGGTAGGGCGTCGGTAAGATCCTGGAATATGGAGAGGTACCTTAGCTCCTCGAGAGTTATCTTGTCCTCACTCATAGCTTTGCTCCCCTATGCTAGGTCCAGTATCCTCGACTGTCCCTCGTCTATCACAGCTATCATCGACACCCTGAACGGTTTGCCTATGGCTAGGCCGAGGTCGACGCTAGTTCCCTTGTATACGATCACTGGTATGTTGGATAGCTTGGCATAGTATTCTAGCCTCTCCCGCAGCTCGGGTGGCGTGTTCTCTGCCACTATGACTAGCTTCGCTTTTCCTAGCCTAACAGCCTTCAGTGTGGTCTTTGCTCCCAGGTAATACTTGCCCGTCTTGATTAGGTTCCTAAGCTCTCTCTCGAGCGTCACGGGTGCGGACATCGGCCATCACCTCTCATTCGGTTTGTTCTCAGCTCCCTCGCTCTCCGGGCTCTGCCTGGACTTTAACAATACTACGGTCCCAGTTCCCACCGGAGGCGGCTGGCCAACTATGGTGCGCTCGGTTACTCCCAGGAGGTTTTCCACTTCTCCCGTCACGGCTGCAGCGTAGAGGTGTTTTACTGTTACCTCGAATGCTGCTCTAGCGAGGACGCTTGGCTTCTCTCCAGCTACGCCAAGCCTGCCTATTTGCCTTACCTTCCCCGTAAACGTCATTATGTCTGCGACTAGCATTACGTGCCTTATGTCGACGTCGAGACCTGACTCTTGCAGAACGTTCATTATCTCCTTTATTATGGCATTCCTCGCCGCCTCTATGCCGAGGACCTCGGCTATCTCGTGTATGTTGTTCGTTATTGTCCTCCTGTGGTCTACTCCCCTGAGCCTTAAGACCTCGGCCAGGTTACTACCCTCTGCTACAAGGTGGTATTCTACAATCTTCTTTCCATCTACCTCTTTCTCTGTCTCCTGGATTGCAACCCTTCTTATACCCTTAATACCTTTGATGTATATCTTTTTAATCTTATTCTCAATTTCCTTGAAGGCGTTAGGTGCGTAGAGGTACTCTTCCGGCAACAGTCTCTCCGATACCTCGACTATAACTAGGTATGGGTCTTCATCGCTTACCTTCGCCTCGCCAATCTTAGCACGTTTTATAGAGTCCGCCACCTTCTCCGGGCTGACTCCCCTGTCCTCAAGCTTCTCCGGGTCGAGGTAGACGTAGAACTCGCGAGAGCCGAAGAGGTAGTCAATGTTTGCCACAACATCGCCCACTGTAGTGTATTGTATCCTACGGGCGAGTTCTCTAGCCTTTTCCACATCATGCTTATACTTGTCGGTAAGATAGATGTACATTATAGGGGTTGAGGGCTCCCTACGAGCGTCTACTATCTCTATGAGCCTCGGGAGACCTAGGGTCACGTCGAACTCCATGATACCAGCATAGTGGAATGTTCTAAGAGTCATCTGCGTTCCAGGCTCTCCAATCGACTGCGCTGCAACAACTCCGACAGGCTCGCCCGGCTGGACCATCGCCCTGATATATCTGGCTATTACTTCCTCAACTATCTTCTTCTTAATATCCTCACTTATCTCAGCGTTATTGATGACTTTTTCGACTACCTCGTCATATAGCGATTTGGGTAGGAAGAACTTGGCATCCTCGAGGAGTTCTCTCGCCGTCTTACCCGTCATTCTATATCACCTCCCTCCAGCGGAGCCAGTGTTCGCAGACGATAGTGTATACTTTTCTATGATTCTGTCTAGGTCGACTGGTTTTCCATGATATGTCATCATCGGGTCTACCCCGTCCTCGCCATATTTGAACTGTATTATGTGCCCATAAGAGTCTCTCGCCGTGCCGTCGTATGCTACTATTATATCGTTTAGCGCGTTTATTAGCCTCCGCTGCATGTATCCGCTCTGAGACGTCTTCACTGCTGTGTCTACTAGTCCCTCTCTACCGGCAGCTGCGTGGAAGAAGGTTTCAGTGGGTCTTAGACCATGGCGGAAGTTGCCTTTTACGAAGCCCTTAGCTTCCGGCGATAGGTCGCCGGGCTTGAAGTGGGGGAGGGTTCTTGTGCGGAAGCCCCTGTGGACTCTCTTGCCTCGCACGGTCTGCTGGCCTAGCAGGGCGACCATCTGGGTTATGTTTACCTCGCTACCCCTTGCACCTGTCCTGGCCATTATGAAGACATCGTTGAACGGATCCATATAGGACACTGCCACCTCTCCTGCCTTCCTGAACAGCTCCTGGAGCCTCTTGATTATCTTCAGCTCGAGGCTTTCCTCTATGCTTCTTCCCGGTATAGGTTCTAGCCTGCCCTCCCTATACTCCTCGATCATTTTCGCTATCTCTTTCTTAGCCTCCTCTACAAGCTCTGCTATCTTCCTACGGGCCTCGTCCGGTATGTCGACATCCGATAGGCTTAAGGTTAGGCCTCTCAGCTCTAGCATTCTTATGAACGACTTATATACGGTGTCTAGGAGTTCTCTGGCAGCGGAGTCTCCATACTCTAATGCGATAATGTGTAGCACGTTTTCTGGAACCTCTGCTCCGATAGCATTCTTGTCGAAGACTCCCTCTAGGAGCTTACTGTCCCTTATCACTATGTAGGAGTCGTGGAAGCAGTCATAGTTATCACACTTTAGAGGGCCAGCGTTTATCTTGGCCCTGCCCTCATAGTTGAGTTTCTCTGGGAGGAAGATGCTGACTATCTGCTTTCCTGTCCACAGCGGCTTAGGCTTCAGTATTGCCGGCTCTGGCAGGTCACCCTTATAGCCTGCGACGGATAGTAGCTCCACTACCTCCTCTCTGGTTAGAAGCCTAGTCTTAACAGTTAGGAGGTAGGCGCCGCTAATGTAGTCCTGGCGGCCTCCGATTATCGGCCCGCCGTATCTCGGCGTCTTAATGTTTCGCTCGACTAGGAGTATCTCGGCCGCCTCTACCATGGCCTCCTCTATTCTAGGTACGTGGAGGTTCATCTCGTCTCCGTCGAAGTCAGCGTTGTATGGTGGGCAGACTAGTGGGTTGAGCCTAAACGTTTTCCCTGGCATAACCCTTACCCTATGGCCTAGTATGGACATCCTGTGAAGGCTTGGCTGCCTGTTGAACAACACTATATCTCCGTTTATTAGGTGCCTTTCAACGATGTCGCCAACCTCGAGGCTTTCGGCGAGCTGCTTGTAGTTGCGGAAGTAGCGCAGGTCTATCTTTCTCCCTGTCCTAGCCTTGTAGACGTAGGTGGCTCCCGGCCACTTATATGGCCCATTTAGAATATACTTCCTAGCCTCTTCTATATTCTCGGGGGTTACCTTTAATGGTATAGTGAGAATCTTCGCTATGTCCTCTGGGACGCCGACCTCGTTAATGCTGATTAGAGGATCGGGGCTGATAACGGTCCTAGCGCTGAAGTTTACCCTCTTGCCGGAGAGGTTACCCCTAAGCCTACCCTCCTTACCCTTGAGACGCTGAGCTAGAGTCTTCAGGGGCCTCCCACTCCTATGCTGGAGGCTGTACACGTTTGGAAGCTCGTTGTCGATGTACGCTGCTACCATGTGCTGGAGGGTTATCCAGGCGTCCTCAACCATTGTTTCCGGCGCGCTGGATGCTAAGAATCTTCTCAGCCTATTGTTCTGGCGCACGATTTCCACGATAGCATGGGTTAGGTCGTCCTCGCTCTTAAGACCCGTCTCTAGGGTTATGGGCGGCCTGACAGCTAGGGGCGGTATCGGCAATACCGTTGCTACCATCCATTCTGGCCTTGCAACCCTCGGGTCCAAGCCTAGAAGCTTTGCGTCATCATCTGTAACTCTCTCCAGCCTGTCCCTTATCTCGATGGGGGTAAGCCTAACGTCGCCCTCAGGCCTCTCCTCATAGAACATTATCGGCCTAATGTAGCGGATCTTGAACTTTCTAGCCCCACAGTGTGGGCACTCGGTCTGCTGCGAGGCCTCCTTCTTAATCTCACGCACCAGGTTCTCGGCGAGCTTCGGCCACTTCGACTTCAACACTTCGAGCAGGTCGAGCAGCTCTCTGACCTTCTCTTCTGGGAGGAGTATCCTGCTACACGACCTACACGTAGCCTTCAATATATCTGCCACATAGTCGCTATAGTATGGGAGGACCACGGGGCGAGCTAGATCAAGCTTACCAAAGTGGCCCGGACACCTCTCTCTACTATTACCGCAAACCGGACATTCCTCTCCAGGCTCTATAGCTCCGAAGTGCGGGTCCCTGGGCCCACCGTGCACGGGCGTGCCGTCAGGCTCGTAGAGTTCTACACGTGTTACCGTTACCTTAGCCATCTTAGTTATTTCATGAGGAGGGAGGATTCCAAACTCTATCCTACCAAGGGTATACCTTTCATCCCCATAGTCGAAGGACACGCCTATCACCCCTACCTCCTGGCCTCCCTACCATCACCCTTACCATCACCGGAAGGAGTGCTGCCTGTAAAGGAGGGCATCTCGTAGCCAGGCAGCTTCCTTACGAATTCTATCTTGGGCGAGACTACCAGCCTTGGCTTTATGACCATACTGGTTATCTCCTGCAGCAATAACTTGAATGCATAAGGCACGATTACCGGCTTTATATCCCCATCCTCGTCGTGGATGGGGCACTCGTATACGCCCCTCCTCCTGTTATACCATGCTATGTGGCCACACTTGTTACATACTAGCATCTCGTATTTATCACTATTGAATAGCATTCTATCCCTTAGCAGCGCCGCTGCACCATGGCCTATTAGACAGTCTCTCTCCATCTCTCCAAACCTTAGGCCACCCTGCCTGGCCTTACCCTCGGTCGGCTGCCTGGTCAGCAGCTGGACTTTTCCTGTCGCCCTCGCATGCATCTTGTCTGATACCATGTGGTAGAGTCTCTGATAGAATGTTACACCTATCGTTATAGGCTTCTCTATTATCCTCCCAGTCCTGCCGTCATACATTACTTCTCGAGCGTTTGGATCAAAGCCATACTTTACAAGCTCCATCCTGATTGCTTCAATATCCTCCTTGTAGAAGGGTGTGCCGTCCACGTACCTAGCCTGTATCGCTCCTAGCTTTCCTGCAATACTCTCGAGCAGCTGTCCGACGGTCATTCTAGATGGTATTGCGTGCGGGTTTAGGATAACGTCGGGCGTTATGCCATCCTCCGTGTACGGCATGTCATAGCGTGGTATGAGTATCCCTATGACACCCTTCTGGCCATGCCTGCTCGCGAACTTGTCGCCTATCTCGGGAATCCTCTGATCCCTGACCTTAACCTTTACTAGTTTTAGGCCATCGACGTTCTGCGTTAGTATCACGGTGTCTACTATACCCTTCTCACCATATCTCAGCTGTATGCTAGTGTCTCTTCTAATCATGGATGCTGCTCCCATCGCCTTCTCCTCTCCTATGAACCTTGGCGGGCTCACTCTTCCAACGAGCACATCGCCATCTCTAACTTCGGTGCCAGGGTCTACTATGCCGTCTGGAGCGAGTTTCCGATAATACTCGTCGCCCTTATGGTCTATTAGGTTCGGCTCGGGCACCTTTATCTCGTCCATGGCGCCACCGGCGTAGACGTTCTGTGTCGCAGTATATACTCTCATGAAGTGCGCCCTTGCAAGGCCGAAGTCAACGCTCGTCTTGTTGAATATTAGTGCGTCCTCAATGTTATATCCACTGTAGGCCATCAGAGCGACTATCATGTTCTGGCCAGATGGTCTCGCATTATATCCGATGAGCTCGAGCATTCTAGTCTGCACTATGGGTTTCTGAGGATAGTGTAGGAGGTACGAGTGACTGTCCGTTCTGAGGCTATAGTTTAGCGCGTATAAGCCCAGGGCCTGCTTGGCCATCGCCGACTGGTATGTGTTCCTCGGGCTCTGGTTGTGCTCTAGGTAGGGTATGGTGGCCGCTGCGACACCTACTATGGCAGGAACCCACAGCTCTAGGTGCGTGTGTTCTGGGGTTAAGTCCTCGAGCTTTTCAGCTACATACACATTCT
>CAYRZG010000061.1:831-8372 GCA_964428695.1 uncultured Desulfurococcales archaeon | reverse complement strand
TGGGCTACCCAGGGATAGGCTAGCATTGTATGGTATTACGGAAGTGTTAATAGCCTGCACTGGGTCTACCATTCCGCCGCCCTGCTTGTAGATATCGTAGGGCCTCATCATTGCACCGTAGGCGTCTGGCACTAGCCAGTCTGCGGTCGAGATTAGGGCGTTCTTCACGTCTATGGGTGTCCAGTTGGGGTGCGCCTGTAGGATCAGCGCTGCTATACCGGCTACGTGCGGGGTGGCCATGCTGGTACCCTGCCATGCTTCATACGGGAAGTCCGGGAATGTTGCAAGGCCGAGAGGCACACTGCTGCTGATAGCCCTACCTGGTGCTGCTACGTCGGGCTTCACGCTGTAGTCTACAGGGCTTGGACCGCTGCTTGAGAAGTATGCTACGGTCCATGCCTTGGTGGCAGCGGCTACTGTTATGGCTAGCTTGCTTATTCCTGGGCTTTCTACCGTGAAGTAGTCGGGGCCAGTGTTGCCTGCCGCTATGGTCACTACTATGCCGTGCTGGACTAGCCAGTCGGCCGCCTGGGCTAGAGTGTCGTAGTAGAATGCTGGGCCTCCAAGGCTCATTGATACTATGTTGGCGCTTATGTTGTAGGCCCACTCCATTCCAGCTAGTATAGCGCTAGTCGGGCAGCTGCCGTATCCCGCACAGACTTTTCCGGCCGCTAGGTCTGCTGCTGGGGCCATGCCGGTGAAGTTGCTTGGAGTCCTAACCCACCAGCTGGCATTTGTTACTTCTGGTGGCGGGGTCGAGGTTGCGACGTCGTCGAATAGTATCACCTGGGTCGCATTGGTTGCATTGTATAGCTTGACATAGTCTATGAACCAGCCGTTAATTAGATAGTGGCTTATGTAGGTAGCCTGCTTGACGGGGTCCACGTAGGCTATGTAGTCTACTATGAAGCTTATCGAGAGGTTCTGGGCGCCCGCTGGCACTGTTATGTTATACTTGTCTATGACCGGGGTGGTCTGGTTCTTGTAGGAGAAGTTTGCTAGCATCGTCCAGTTTCCGTTGTCAAACTTGTAGTAGATGTAGGCTCCTGCCACGAAGTATACTGTCCAGTTGTAGTCGGGTAGGTATAGCTTGTGGTAGAGGTTGTAGAGGTGGTTCAGTTCTAGGGTCACGTTCTGGCCGGCGAAGGCTGACACGTTTACAGTGTAGGTTAGGTTGGCCTTGTCTACATTGTTGAAGTTTCCAACGTCACCTACTAGCACGTTGTGCCACATGCCTGTGGTCGTGTTGAATATGCTTGGACCCCTGCCCAGCGCTGTTCCGGCTACGTGAGTGCCGTGGCCGTTGTCGTCATAGGGGGTTGCAATGCCGTTTATGAAGTCCTTCCAGTATACGGGGTCCGGTATAGCGGGGTGGGTTGGGTCGACTCCAGTGTCTAGGATTGCTATGAGTACTCCGCTACCGTTGTAGCCTAGGTTGTGTAGCTGATTGACGTTCAGTAGGACTACACTGTCCCACATTGCTGGGCTTGCTAGCTTGTCTAGCTCTACCTTTTCCACTGCCGGTAGCTGTGCTAGGCTGTATGCCGCCTTATACACATAGCCATAATCAGCGGGGAGAGCCACTAGCACATCTTTGAAGTACGGGTAGACTTTCACTATCCTACCGTTATACTTCTCGACTACGCTTGCCACCTGGTCTACTGCTGCGAGGTCGGAGAGCTTCACGATGACACCTAGGTAGCTGGCCTTAGCCTCTGGCGATCCCATCAGCGTCGTGTAGGTTTCTCCATAGATGCCAGCGTAGGCCTCTGCTAGCTGCTTAACATAGTCCATGTCCAGGATCGATGGGTCTATCTTCTTCAGGTAATCGTTCTGTATATTATATGATGGCTTGCTCGGCATAGGTACATTTACTGCCGTTGGCTTAACTACTGATTCCACGTCAGCCTGGAGAGCGGATGCGGCCGGTAGCGCTATCGACGCCACGAACAGCGCCATCATCACTATTGATAGAATTTTCTTGCTCATATCATACACCCCTCCCGGCGAGAGCCGGGTCTCGTTGCTCAGGATGGTTGATTGTCACATAAAAGTATTTCGTCAAATACCGTCGGGTTGAAGGCTCTTAAGCCGAGTGTGACCCTCAGGTAACCCAGTGCTCCTCATAGGCCCCAGAGATTTGGGGCCTCAGCGCGCTCAGCTTCGTCAGCGGGTCTTTCTGGACTGCTTCTCCCGCTCCTCTTCCTCGGCATAAATCTTAACTATTACCCCGGACCCCTCGCCGGACGGGCACTGTATTGTTTTCCCGACGTAGTCTCCCTCGCCGTAAGGTTTTCTCTCCACTTTCCCATTGCAGTCTACCTCTACGATTATCTTGGGCTTTCTCCTGGCTCTCTCTTGTATCTTCTTTAGTTCTCCCGCCTGCTGGAGAGCAAATGCTATTATCGAGGCTATTAGAGCCATCATTATTATTGCCTGTAGCCAGTCTGGAAGTATACCCTGGACCACTATAGCCACCCTGCCCTCTACGCGACACCTATCGTATTACCTACGCCCACTACTATGACCGTGTCTCCGGGCCTGGTCTCTTCTAGTATTATCTCCTTTACCCTCTCAACCGCCTTGTCGGCGGCGTCGGCTATCTTCTTCTTCATAGCAACAATCGCCTCCTCTAGTGCCATCTTGACTACGACTGCTCTTAGCGGTATGTTCTTCTCTGCTGCTATCCTCTCGAACGCTATCTTTTCGGGGCCAGGATCGCCTATCGCCGCACCCACGCCCTCGGCTATTGACCCGGTTTCCTCGCCTTCCAGCTTTAGGGCTGCATCCACCGTTATGATTAGGGAGGGTTTTACTCCTCTCTCCACCTCTCTTTCCACTAGTAAGGCGGTCGCCCTGCCCGGGTTGCCTACATTAGATCCTGGCCCCTTGGCCTTCACTATTAGTAGCCGCCTTCCCTCATACTCGGATTCGGCATAGACTGTTTCCTCGTCTATCTCCTGCCAAGGTGAGCCTCCTGCAAGTCGGAGGGCCACCATGGGGCCGACAGAGTCTCCTATGGGAGTTCCGGCTAGGAAGTCGTCGAGTGCCCTCCTGTAGGTTTCCGCTATCTTTAGTATCTGTGGCATTATTAGCTGGAGTTGCATTATGAGTATCCAGTTTCTCGTCTTCTCCCCGGTTAGGAGGAGGTGGCGTACGATCTTGTGTATCATGTGAAGTGCTGCCGCTATCTCTGCAGCTGTCTCTGCTCTACTCCTAACATACTCGTCCTTGTCTGGCATCGCCTCTTGGAAGGCCTTCTTGAACCTTAGCCTCCTAACGTCTAGTAGGTGTGAGAGCCTCCTAATAATGTCGGTCGGCTCAATGTTGACTGGCTCGATGAAGACGAAGTCGAGCAGCCTGTCCATTAGCTTCTCCGCTCCCCTGGCCCCGTTTGCCTTCATGAAGTCTAGAGTTTTCTTCCTAGACTCTTTGGCCATGCCCTCGAGTATCGCTAGCTTCGCCCGAATATCGCGGCTCCACACGTAGACTTGGAACCTCTGGTTCACGCCTAGGAATAAGGCTAGGAAGATGAGTAGGAATAGTAGCTGGCTTATAGCGTTAATCCAGTCGGCTAGTGAAGCGTCTGCCACTCCCTGGTCCCCACCGGGCCTTGCCGTCGGCGGGCGAGGCGGATATATTAAATACCCTTACGGGCTCTGTCCGCACGCTTTGCACGTTGTCACAATCACTCTATCATTTAGTATTACGAATGTGTGTTCGAACTGGGAGACGAGGCCCTTGCCTGCTTCTACTAGTATTGGATAGTCGTAGAGAACTCCCTTGGCTGTTAGAGACTTTACTGTCTCCCTCACTATTTCTGGGGGGAATCTTGAGGTTAGCCATCTTGGCGTGAAGGGTAGGGTCTTGTACTCTTCTATGATATAGTGGAGTATCTTTGCCTCCTCCTCTGATAGCGGTATTCTAGGCGTCTTCCCGGTGTATGCGTATATGTTTACTATGCTACCGTCTTTAACCATTCCCCTGCCGTTGGTGGCGAATGGTTCTATGGCCGCTATGGTTCCGGGCCTTAGCCTTATGGCTGCGGCCCTCCTGTCCCCGTAGTTTGGTATCGATATTCCCGCGTGTATGATCCACCTCGATATCGTGTGGCCGGATAGGTTCCGTATCGGCTTGAACCCCTTCCTCCTGATAGCCTGCTCTATCCTCCTGCCTATCTCATATAGGCTTATCCCGGGCCTCATGGCTGATATTACCGCTTGAAGTGCGTCTCTGGCCGCCTCTAGGAGTTTTTCATGCTTGCCCGATAGGTCGAATGTTCTAGCCGTATCGGCTATGTATCCGTCTACGTGGACTCCAACGTCTACTTTTACTACCTCATCCCCCTCCAGTATAATGTCGTCTTCTATGCCCGGCGTATAATGTGCGGCGACCTCGTTTACCGAGAAATTGCAGGGGAAGGCCGGCCTACCTCCAAGCTCTACTATGCGCGACTCAAGCCTCTCGCAGATCTTCCTAGCCGAAGCCCCTGGGACCAGGAGTTTCCCGGCCTCGTCGAGTATCGCCTCGGCTATCTCACCCGCCCGTAGTAGCTTGCCCAATGCCTCTTCGTCTATCATGCCCTACATCCCGGTGGGGGTGTGCAGGCTAGGATTAAACAATCTGAAGGCAGTGTGTAGGCTATAGTTTAAGGCCCCCCACGCCTTCTACAAGGTCGCGGGTGGACTGGGCATGGCCTACCTGAAGTACTATGGCCACAGCGCGTTCGAGCTTTACTTGGACGGTAAGAAAATACTCATAGACCCCTACTTAACCAATCCCCTATCGCCAGTGAAACCTGAGGAGATAACAGGGGTTGACCTGGTAGTCCTAACACACGGCCACGCAGACCATATTGGAGACGCCATCACGATCCTGAAGAACAACAAGCAGGCTAAGGTCGTAGCGATATTCGAGCTCGCAAACTACATTGGGGAGCAGATTGGAGACCCGGGCAGGGCCGTTGGGGGCAACATGGGAGGCCCGATGCATGTGGATGGTCTTAAGATAGCGCTCGTGCCAGCGACACATAGTAGCCCATACGGCGCCCCGACTGGGGTCGTGATAATCGGCGAGGAGGGCAGAGTATACCATGCCGGAGACACGGGCATAACAATGGACATGGCACTAGTCGGCGAGATCTACAAGCCCCACATAGCGCTACTCCCGATAGGAGGCCACTTCACCATGGACCCCGTAGAGGCTGCCAAGGCCGTAGAACTCATCAAGCCGAAGGTAGCCATACCAATGCACTGGGGAACCTTCCCAGTACTCTACGGTAAACCCGAGGAGTTCAAGAAGCTAGTCGAGGAGAAGGGCCTCGACACGCAAGTCGTCATACTAAAGCCTGGCGAGACCTACGAGTTCAAGTTCTAGCAGGCGTCATACTCGAAATATTTTCCTCCCCAATCCCCCCAAGCCAGTTCTCCCTTGGAGGGGTGATGATTGAAGGGGAAGGTTAGGCTAGCAGTAATAGACTATGATGTATGCAAGCCTAGGAAGTGCAACTACGAATGTATTAGCGTGTGCCCAGTCAACAAGACCGGCAAGATTGCCATCAAAGCGGATAAGGCTAGGAGGGGGAAGCCGGTAATATTCGAGGACACCTGCATAGGCTGCGGCCTCTGCGTCAAGGCGTGCCCCTTCGACGCGATTTTCATTGTAAACCTCCCGAGCGAGCTAGAAGAGGAGGCAGTACACAGGTATGACGTTAACGGCTTCAAGCTCTACAGGCTGCCTATACCCAAGGATGGCAAGATAGTGGGCCTGCTAGGCAAGAACGGTACCGGGAAGACTACGGCCATAAGGATACTGGCTGGAGAGGTCAGGCCAAACCTTGGCAGGCCAGGCTATGAGCCCGAGTGGGACGAGGTTATAAGGAGGTTTAGGGGTAGTGAGCTTCAAACTTACTTCCAGAAGCTTGCCGACGGCAAGCTCCGTGTGGCTCACAAGATACAGTATGTTGACCTTGTACCTAGGTACGTGAAGGGGACCGTGGGCCAGCTACTTGAGAGGGCCGACGAGAGGGGCGTGGCTAGAGACCTGGCCGCCGAGGTGGGGCTTGACAAGCTCTGGAACCGTGACATTAGGAAGCTGAGTGGCGGAGAACTCCAGAAGCTGCTCATAGTTGCCACTCTCTCCAAGGATGCCAACGTCTACATTTTCGACGAGCCCAGCAGCTACCTCGACGTTAGGGAGAGGATGAGGATGGCTAGGATGATCAGCAGGGAGGTCGGGCCGGGCAAGTACTTCCTAGTTGTAGAGCACGACCTGGCAGTGCTAGACTACCTAAGCGAGGTGGTACACATACTCTACGGCGAGCCAGGAGCCTACGGTATAGTATCGAGCCCATACGGGACCCGGGTCGGCATAAACAACTTCCTGGAGGGATTCCTCCCGGCGGAGAATATGAGGTTGAGGAAGGAGCCGATAAGATTCAGGAAGCTGACTGAGGCCGTCGAGGAGGGGAAGGGGAAGGCAAGGAGGAAGTTCCTGGAGTGGACAAGCCTAAGGGTTAGGAGGGGTGACTTCCAGCTCGAGGCCGAGCCGGGCGAGATATGGAGTGGGGAGGTCATAGGCATAGTTGGGCCCAACGGCATAGGCAAGACAACCTTCATCATGACTCTAGCCGGTAAAATAGAGCCTGAGGAGGGCCAGATCCTAGTGGGGGGCGACTATGCCGTCAGCCTAAAACCGCAGTATGTGAGCCCCGAGATGTTCCCGGAAGACGCTACTGTGGGAGACCTGCTTAGAACCGTGAACCCCGAGGCCGCAATGCCAGGCTCTTGGCTCTACCTGGAACTTGTGCAGAAGCTGAGGCTCAATAGGCTATGGGACAGGGAGGCACGCCGCCTAAGCGGTGGCGAGATGCAGAAGCTTGCAGTAGCCCTGGCACTGGCACGGGAGGCGGACATCTACCTCCTGGACGAGCCCAGCGCCTACCTGGACGTGGAAGAGAGGCTTGCAGTCGCAAGGGCGATTAGGCGGATTACCGAGACCCGTGGAGCCGCCGCGTTCGTAGTGGAGCATGACGTGCTGATAATAGACTTCATTAGCGACAGGCTCATACCAATCCTGGGAGAGCCAGGCTTCCACGGCCACGCCTACAAGCCCATGAATCTGCGGGACGGGATGAATGTGTTCCTAAAAGACCTTGGAGTCACGTTCCGCCGGGACCCCCAGAGCGGGAGGCCCAGGGTTAACAGGGAGGGGAGCTACCTCGACAGGCTACAGAAGGCTAGGGGCGAATACTATTACGGCTAGCCCCTCCAGGCTAGGTTAGCCTTAATATGTCCGCCTCTTCACCATTTGTAGACGGCCCACGTAAGGGCGCGTATGTGCCCTGTGGGCTTCCTGTATGTAGGGGTGGAGCATCGTGCCTGGAGAGAAGGTAACCCTAAGCGTGATAAAGGCGGACATTGGAAGCCTTGCAGGCCACCATAAGGTTCACCCGGACACCATGCTAGCAGCGTCCCGCGTTCTAGCGGAAGCTAAGAAGAAGGGTATCATCAAGAGCTTCTACGTGACCCATGTCGGAGACG
>CAYRZG010000061.1:0-821 GCA_964428695.1 uncultured Desulfurococcales archaeon | reverse complement strand
CTCCAGCTCATAATGACCCACTACAAGGGGGTCGACAGCCCCGAGATACACGGCCTAGCCTGGGAGGCGTTCAAGGAGGCCACAAAGGTTGCCAAGGAGCTTGGACTCTACGCTGCAGGCCAGGACCTTCTAAGCGACGCCTTCAGCGGGAACGTTAGAGGCCTAGGGCCCGGAGTAGCCGAGATGGAGTTCGTCGAGAGGCCAAGCGAGCCAGTAGTCATATTCATGGCGGACAAGACTGAGCCTGGAGCATTCAATCTCCCCTTGTTCAGGATGTTCGCCGACCCGTTCTCGACGGCAGGCCTAGTGATAGACCCGAGGATGCACGACGGCTTCATATTCGAGATACTAGACGTATACGAGGGTAAGGTGGTGAGGCTCAACTCTCCCGAGGAGATGTATGACATACTCGCACTAATAGGGACCCCCGGCAGGTATGTTATAAAGCACATCTACAGGAAGAGCGACGGCGAGATAGCCGCCGTGGTTAGCAGTGAGAGGCTCAACCTAATAGCCGGAAAGTATGTTGGAAAAGACGACCCCGTAGCAATAGTGAGGGCCCAGAGTGGCTTCCCAGCGGTCGGAGAAGTGCTAGAGCCGTTCAGCTTCCCACACTTGGTCGCAGGCTGGATGAGAGGCAGCCACCACGGCCCCCTAATGCCGGTGGGCCTAAGGGACGCCAAGATGACCAGGTTCGACGGTCCCCCAAGAGTCGTGGCTCTAGGATTCCAGATCCACAACGGCGAGCTGATAGGCCCAGCGGACCTGTTCGACGACCCTGCCTTCGACGAGACGAGGAGGCTAGCGCAGCTGATAGCAGA
>CAYRZG010000060.1:0-8381 GCA_964428695.1 uncultured Desulfurococcales archaeon | reverse complement strand
ACATGACAAAGTATAGACTCTTACCCAATGATGCACTGATAGTAGCTACATGCATGCATTATAGTATAGAAAACATAGCCACCTTCGATGAAGATTTTAAGCGTGTATCATGGCTCAAGGTGGTCCCTAAACCCTTGAAGTAGAGATTATCAACCAGGACTATCCCCGCTGCAATGAGAACTAACCTAGATTCATGCCCGAATTTAGAGTTGCAACTCCCACTCTTCAGAAAGAAGAGGCTCTATATGGGGATGTTTAGGAGGCGGGCCCGCCGGGATTAGGAATCCCGGAGCATCAATGCAGATAATATGGAAATAATGGCTAGATGAAAAGCCAATTGTTGCGTGTAGCTATGTTTGAGAGGGGTGTAGGTGTTGTCTAAGACTGTTAAGGCTTAGGTATGAGAGAGGGGTGTTAAGGCTCCTGGAACCCATATAGCTAAGGGAGGATGAGAAAGTTCAAGTTAAGGTGGAAAGAGTCGAGGAGAGGCGGAGGCTTGTCGAGGAGTTTTATGGGAGACATGGTCCAGCGCTGAAGGAGTTGCTTGACGAGCTCATGCTTGAGGCTGAGGCTCAGTGATACTGCTAGACGCTAACGTCATAGTGTTTTACCTCCACCGTGTGCAGCCACTAGCCTCTTTTCCCATATACTCGGAGCCCTGTTATGCGGTATCTAGGAGACTCATTATGTGTTATATACACATTCCTGGATGAGGACTATTATGTCTAAAGAACGGTCATGTGTTGTGGTATTTGATTGTGGCAGTACGATGGGAGATACGTATTATAGGTTTTGAGCACAAGTGGATTTCTATTGGCTGTCTTCGCTATGGCTGGGCCCTGGTGTACTGGTGGGGTGTGGGGATCTGATCGTCGTCGGTGGGCTGGGTGGCGGTGGTGACGTGATACTTGCCTTGATGATTCTGGAAGCCTATAATATCGGTCTCGGCAGTGTAGTGGTTGTGAGCTTTAATAGGTGTAAGACCAGGGCTAGGTCTTTCCGGGATATAAGGGTTGAGGGCGCCCTTGTAAGGGTTCCCCCAGGGTATTTTTCTTCCAGGAGAATATTCGAGGACAAGCTCTATCTCCTGGAGCCGGGGCTAGGAGACAGGACTTATATTATATGTATAGGGGACGGCTTCGACAACGTTATCCTGGGACTAGAGTGGATATATAGGCGCTATAGGCCGGGGATCCTCCTACACTCAGATATAGGAGGGGACAGCCTGTTAATGGGTTATGAGGAGAAGCTGGGAAGCTATAAGACTGATACGGTGGCGAGGGCGTCGTTAGCATATCTTGCTAGAAGGTATGGGCTGAAATCTTATCTCGCGGCTGGATGCGTGGGCTGCGAAGGGGGAGGAGACGAGTTGAACCATTGGGAGCTCGCCTCTAACATAGAATACGCGTATAGGAATGGGGCCCTGGTCAAGGCAATGGTACTGCCGCGACAAACGCTGGAACTGGGATATAGGGTCCTGAGATACGCGGACTCCGGAATGCTGCCAATGCTCCTAGCTGCTCTGAGAGGCGTTAAAACCGCCGAGATACATAGTGCATACCTACATGGAAAATACAGGATAATGCCATGGTACAAGTGTACGTTTATACTAGACAACGAGAAGTACTGCTTTCTCTCCCCGCTCTGCAGGAGCCTAATGGAGAAAGGAGAGTTCCCAGCCCTTAAACCAGGCAAGAAGGCTGCCCACCGGGTTACCCGTGTCCCCGATCCCGCTAGTATCCTGGATAGAATATGTAAAGAATACTCTAGTAGGAAAAACACATTATAAAATAATATTATCTATCTAAAATTCCTCGATCTACACTCCTGTTATCGTGTCAATTGTAGACAGTTCTCTTGGTCCTGGTGGCCCTCCTTTATACCATGGAGGGCTAAGCCTTATATCCCGGGGGATCTGTGATAGCTGGGTTATCAATCACCGTGCCTGGAGGGATACGGGTACTCTTAGTTAGATACACTAGTGACGGGGATAGGCTTGTTGCCTCTGCGTCTAAGCTCAGCCTGTCGCGTAAAGACCTAGGATTACTGCTAGAGCTGGATACCAGAGAGGTGGATGAATGGATTAGGGAGACGCTCCGGAGGGCTCATTTTAGTCCATGGGAGCACAGTAGTTATACTTGGATCGCTGAGGGCTGCAGTAGAGTTTGTAGCCATCAGTTGGTTAGGCATAGGGTAGCCAGCTATACGCAGCAGAGTATGCGTTATACCGAGGGAGTATTAAGAGGAATAGCGCTGGAGGCTTCGAGGCTTCTAGGAGAGGATTGTCCGTCTAAGCCTGGTAAAAACCAGGAGTCTATGAGAACAGCGTATAGTTGTTATAGCAGGGTGCTGGATAAGGCTAGTAGGGAACTGGACACTGAAACTCAATATGGGCTAGCTATAAAGGCCTATGTTGTTCCTCCGAGTATAAAGAGAGAGGCTCTGGTAGGATACGTCTCATATCTACTCGGCGCCTCCTCACACTACTATAGGCTCCTCTCTCACGGTGTCCCTAGAGAGGATGCCAGGTTTATTATTCCTCATAGTGTGAGGACGAGGATAATAGTTACAATGAATGCGAGGGAGCTAATACAGAGCTTCTTGCCGCTTAGGATGTGTACTAGGGCCCAGTGGGAGATAAGGAGGGTGGCCTGGGGGCTTTGGAGCCTTCTCATGAGGGTTCATCCCCGCCTCTTCAAGTGGGCTGGTCCCAGGTGCGTCATGGGTGAGAATCTACAGCGCAGGGAGCCCGTAGAGTTAGCTGATCTGGCCGCGGGCCGGGAGGAGTTCATGATAGAGGCGTGTCCCGAGCTGGTACCGAGGAAGGGGATAAGGGCGTGTCTCTTGTCCGCTATGAGGGACGCGCTCGGCGACACCTAGACTCCTCCCATGAGTTTTATCCCTATTCTCTGAAGGAGACAGGGGATATACCTCATATACTGCAGGGCCCTATACGAGTCTCCCCACCTTGATACATAGAAGCTAGTGACCTTGTCAAGTAGATTTATGTCTTGGCTCGAGAGTTCTACGTCTGCCGCAGAAGCATACTCCTTGACTCTTTCGGGTTTTCGTGTGCCAGGTATGGGTATTGCACCTTTAGATATTATCCAAGCAAGAGACACGGCTGCTATACTAGTGTCGTGTTTCCTCGCGATTATTTCTAGTGTTTTTTGGAGCCGGTCGTCACTCGCTATAGTCTTGAACACCGGGTCGCGTTTCTGGGCCGGATCCTTTGGCTCTCTGAGGCCAGCTAGAGCTCCTTTGGCAAGGGGGCTCCATGCTAGTATTCCTATCCCGTTTCTCTCTGCTACTGGGAAGACATCGTTTTCGGCTGACCTGTAGCCTAGATGGTATTGTATCTGGTTTGATACTGGCTCGATCCTTCTCGAGCATTCTAGTGCTTTGGCTAGTAGGTTTCCGGGATAGTTGCTGAGACCATAGTATCCTGTTTTCCCCATTGTCACCGCCTTCTCCAGGGCTCTGACTACCCTGCAGACATCTATTATTATTGGAGGAGGCCAATGAGCCTGCACTATGTCTGGCTTGGAGCCTAGGCGCCTTGTTATACCGTCTATTCCCTTCACTATATCCCACTCGAACACCCTGTATCCAGCGATCTTACTTGCGACTATGAACTCCTCCCTGAGCCCCAGCTCTTTTAGGGCACGGCCGAGTAGCCGCTCGCTCCTACCATCACCGTAGATCTCCGCGGTGTCAAGAAGGCTTATACCATGGATATGAGCTGCTTCAACAACACTCTTTACCCAGCGGGGAGAAGAATACCTCCACTGTCTTCCCCCTGCTTGCCAGAATCCGAGACCTACAAGGCTTACCTTAGGACCGTTTTTCCCTAGATTCTTATACTTCATCACTTATCAGTCCCTTTTCAAGAGATCTATTCTCCTTACAGGAATAATATTAAACAGTATTAAGCTCCTGAAACACGTATATGTTCACAGGAGACGCTTAGCTGGGCCCCGGAGAACTCTGAAATAATCGATATCATTCACGGTGATGTAGACCTTTGGGGCTGGGCTCGTCCACCAGGCGATGAGGACCCCACCCTTACCTGAATAGAACAGGCATTGAACGAGTATACTGATACCTGTTGAGGGTGACCATATAGTTGGGAAATAGAAAGGATAGTGCTAAGACGCGATTCCCAAGGCTCCTAGCCGGAGCAATAATTGTAGTAGTAGCTGTAGTCGCCGCAGTATACATATTATACAGTGGTGGGAGCGAGGGTACTCCTCCACAACCAATCGTTACCGTAGAGGAGGAGAAGACCGCCCTCATATATGATAGCCTGTATAGAGAGTATCCTAACGAGACCCTTATCGACGAACTCGTATCGTTACTGGAGGAGAATGGATACAAGGTATACGTGTACCAGGGGATAAACGCTAGCCTTGATCCCCTAGTCTCCCTGAATAGGTTCGACCTCATAATTATACGGGCCCATGGCGCATACAATGATGATCCCAGTAGGCCCCTAGGCTCATACATCTATACGGGCCTCAGGTACGAGGAGGCCAGAGCAGTATATGATGGGTATATAGACGAAAACCTAGAGAGCGGGCTGCTAGCGCTTGCCGTTATACCTCCCCCAGGCGCCGAGTTAAACGAGACGATTCTAGAGAGTCTCCCAAAATACGTGGCTGTCAGCCCAAAATACCTGGAGCAGCACCTGGGCTCTTTCAGGAACGATACGGTTGTGATAGCTGCGGGATGCTACACCATGAACGACACCATACTGGCAGATGTCTTCCTCGATAAGGGAGCCAAGGCATTCATAGGATGGAGGGGAGGCATAACCCAGGACTATATGGATCAGACCTTGCTTGAAGTAGTCAAGCTACTGCTAGAGGGATATGATCCCGGCGAGATACCCGTGTTGATCGGAGATCTCGCCCAGGACCCCTTTTCTAGCGGTGCTCTTGTTGTGAAGACGAGATAGGGCCCACGCCCCAATGGGAAACAATTATTTCTTGGAGAGGAACCGGCGGGCCCTCACGATCAGCTCTTCTGAGGCCGCTGCGTTAACGAGGTTGAAGGCTATCTCTGCGAGCGCCGTTTTCTTCCAGCTCCTAGTCTCCGATAACAGTATCTTGAAGGCATACCTGTTGGCCTCGTATAGGTCGTAGACCTGCTCCATCGCTCTTACTGCATCGTCTAGACCCGATAATAGCCCAGATACTATCCCGACCCTGTAGGCGTCCTCCGCCGGGATCTTCCCGGCGTCCATGTTGAGGGAGGCTAGCCTGGGAAGTCCTGTTTTCTTGGAGAGAGCTAGGAAGAGTGGAGCGATGATGTTCCATTTGACCTCTGGCCACTGTAGCCAGGCGCCTGGACTAGCGTAGATGAAGTCTGTTGCCAGGGCGATTTCCCCTCCTCCAGCTATGGCGGGGCCGTTCAAGTATACCCCGGTGGGGGCTGGATATTCTAGTAGTGTGCTTATTGTTTCGACGAGTGCCTTGAAGGGTCTCTGGGCCTCCTCCGGCGTGGTCGCCGATGCTACCTCTGCGAGGTCTATACCGGCACTGAATAGCTTGCTTTTTCCAGTTATCAGGAGTGGTTTAGGGTTCTCATAGTATGATTCTATTATTTGCTTTATCTTGTTTAGAGTAGCTGTGCTTAGGGGATTGAATTTCTCAGGCTCCGAGAGGATTATTACGAGAACCTTCTCCCTCACCTCTAATTCTACTCCTGGCATAGGATACATGCACCCCTGGATACTAGATAATGGCTCCCCGACCCGTATAGACTAGGACCTAGGGAGTCTATGCCCCAGGCATATAGCAGGCTCTTGATCTGGTTATAATTCGTTGCGGGGGATACCGGTCTGGCCCACGGCTAATAGTATTATTTACTGCCAGGACTATACAGTAATCCTCATGGAGTGATGAACCAGCTATCGTTGAACCATATCTATGGTGATGATAGAATTGGCCTTTTCTGACCCATTACCTTCTCGGCCAGCCCTAACTGTATCCTAGCTATCGTCCTCGTGGAGGGTAGCTCTTGGAGCATCGAGCATAGTAGTCGTAGATAATAGAGCTTGTCGTAGGAGCTCGGTGGGCCTCGCCAGACCGGCCATGGTCCCCTCGGAGTCATAATATATTTGACGTAGTCTACTAGCTTGTCCCTGGATGCTCTGCGCCACGGCGTTTGTCTCTCCGAGTCTCCTAGCTTCTTCTTTATGACAAGTAGCCTAAGTGGAGCTTCTCCAGACTCGATTAGGTCCTGTATTTTTCCTAGGAGTGGGGCCGCCTTGTTCTCTGATAGCTCCTCTAGCTCCGCTGGGGTCTCGGCCCCCGCCAGTAGGCTTATCGCTGCTCTCTGGCTTCTCGCTATTAGTGGGGGCGTGTCTCTGCGTATCGCCATTATGCCGCGTAGCTTTATGCCTCCTTCCCTGAGCGACCCGTAGTACTTGTTCACGGCCCCGGTGCCTTTCATCGTGGATGGAATGTAGAGCCACTTGTAGTGTGCCTCTATTCGTAGCCTTACTCCTACTTTCCTTGTTATCTCCTGGGCCAGTTCTTCTATGCTTATACTGGGGTTCCTCGGCTCTAGGAATATAGAGTCCACTATCGCGTGTATAACCCTGTAACCGTATCTAGACGCGATCTCCTCCGCTACTGCTAGTGCTCTCCTCGCATAGACGGTTACTGTCTCGTAGGCGCTTATGCTCCCGAACAGGCTATTCCTATAGCCCAGGTATCCGAAGCCTGATACGAGTATCCATTTCAGGGCCTCGCTCCTCTCCCTTACACGGGGATCCCCTGGCTTGGCCTCCTTTATCTTCTGTCTGCGCCGTACCAGTTCTCCTAGGACCTTGCTTACCAGGCCCCGGGGCTCGACGCATATCTTGTGCCCTATGAATGGCGCCTCCCTTGTATCCCCACAGTAGGGGTTGTTCACTGTCTCGGCACTAATATTATGGATGCTTATGAGGCTGGGGTATAGGCTCGAGTAATCTAACTGTATTATGTTCCAGTAGAGGCCGGGCCTCGGGATCCTCGCTGCCCCCGCCATGTCAGCGTCTACAAGCCTCTTGACGGGCCTAGGTTTCTCGTAGCGTGGGATAGATGGATCCACTAGGTATCTTCTCTTATAGGCTTCCCTTGCCTCGGCCGCGGTAAGTATTTTTCCTATGGGTGCCCCGTGAGCCTCCCTGTAGGGTAGGCTCGAGACCCTCATCCATTCGAGGAGCCCCCAGGGGGAGACAAGGTTCTTATCGGGATCATACCAGTACCATCCAGGCCTGTGTATTAGTGGGAGGCTCCAGCGGTCGGATATCCTGGCGTCCACGATGTGCGGTCTCCATCCATCTAACAGGTCTAGGGCTTCACTCGTGTTCCCCGCTTTGCGCCTCTCTCCACAGCATTCCACTATTATCTCTCTGGGCTCCTCCCATGGAGCTATTACTGGCCCGTGCCATGTATAGGCTCTTATCCTGGCTATGCGGAGACTTGGCGCCGGGTAGAGTGGATCCCGCGGGTCTTCGAGGAGCCTTATACTCCCCTTATAGTATTGTATTCTTGTCCCTGGGACTAGGCCCTGGCTCCATAGAGCCCTTATGTGAGGTCCGGGATAATTGTTGACTCGTCGTGCCAGCCCCTTGTCTTGGAGTATCGAGGCGATGCGTGTGAGGAGCCTTAACTCGCTTGACTCTAGGACTATTACCTGGCCTCTGGCAGTATACCATGGTGGGAGAAGCCACTCTTCTATCCACGCGTCTAGGTTTTCTGCCTCGAGTCCCTGGAGGATCCGCTTTGGCTCGGTATTGATGGGGCGTAGATAGATCCTGTAGCCCACGTTATATGTTATCCTCTCTATTCCGTTCTCTGTGGCTATAGCTAGTTCTAGTCCCTTTTCCTTGTGAGGATAAGCGTCTAGGAGAATCCCCTCCAATCCCGGCGAAACCTCTCTTTCCCCTCTAGCCTCCCAAGGAGGATTCTTTGGAGGATCATTGTTGTATTTCGCCGATACGGGATCCTGTCTCGGCATAGTGAGGGAGGGTGCACTGATCCTATATCCTGCTTCTCCGAGAGTATCCCGTATAATACACGCGGTCTCCAAGGTGTTCTCCCGGCATACCGGGTCCCCGGCTAGGGAATCCTCGTCGGGAGACTCCTATAACAGGGAAGCATCCTCCTACCATAGACGGCTCGGAGGGGACCCGGCACGGTGAAGAAGCTTACAGGCATCCCAAGTCTCGACTACCTAGTAGGCCCCGTCAAGCCGGGATGGATAGTCGAGTTCTATGGATGGATGCAGGGAGTCCGCCTAGTACTACACCATACGATAGCAGAGGCCTCTAAGAGAGGCCCTGTAACAGTTGTCCACGTCCAGGAGTTCGGGGGCCTGGACCCATACCT
>CAYRZG010000059.1:0-8431 GCA_964428695.1 uncultured Desulfurococcales archaeon | reverse complement strand
CGTTGAGGGCTGTTTAGAGTGTGGAGGTTAAAGAGGTTACTCTTCGACCTCTACCTCCTCCTCTACCTGCTCGCCTAGTAGCGCTAGGATCTCCCTAATTATCTTCTGGGCTTCCCTAGCCTCAGTATTAGCCCCTGCAGAGATTAGTTCCCCGGCCTTCTCCCTAACATACTCGTCTAGGTCTCCCTCGTAGTCTATCTTAGTCCTCTTTATAACCATTGGTGAGGGTTCCACGATGGCCCCTCTCACCACGGCAGACCCGTTCAGCGGGGTTACGAGGAGGACTCCTACCCTCCTACCCTGGAACCTTAGCTCATACACTATGTCTCCAGTATCAGTCTCGCCAAGCCTCTCGGCCTCGAGGCGTATCTCTCCCTTCATGTACTCTTCGGCTCCCTCCACGGCACCCCTAACTTTTGTCTCTATCTCCTCATCGGGTATCCTCTTCCACGCCTCGATCCTTAGGGTGTCCAGTTTCCACCGTATCTCGGGAGGCTCCACATCATATTCGACTGTTATCCTAACAACATCACCCTTGTCTAGTTGCAGCCTGTTAACAATTATCTCGAAAAGGAGCCTGTTGAGCTCGGCGGCAGCCCTGGCTACATCCTGGTTAGATAGCTCCCCCGCCTTAATCTTATCCCGGAGCTGTGCGAAGAGAACCCTTCTAACCTTGTCAGCATAGCCACCCGCTATTACAAGGCCTGTTCTAAGGGTGTTCGCCAAGCCGGCCACCCAGAATAGGAAAGAAGTACTCCGGGATAATAACCGCTGTGTGCGCCTCCAATATAACCTCCAAAGGGTACATGAACCTGTGGCCCGGCACCGATCGGCTGAGATGAGGAGCCGACCACCGTCGGAGACCCGTAGCGTCCCGGGGGTGATCGGGATAGGCGAGCCGAGCATAGAGAGGAAGTGTGCAACCTGCAAATACTGGAGGCCACACCCACACTACCCCTACGTTGGAATGTGTATGTTCCACAGGAAGATCACTTTGGAAGACGACTCCTGCGAGAACTGGGAGCCAGTTGAGATTAGAGAGGGTGAATTCTACTGGTGCTCTACCTGCAAGACCAGGGTGACCTGGGAAGAGGCTAGGGAGCTGGTGAGAAAGGGACATAGGATCCACCTTGGCGCTTATCTAGAGCCTGACATCCGCGAGGAAATATATAGTGTATTCTAGGGGTCTTCATAGGAGGGTATGGTAGATTGGGCAAGGTAGACGTCGAGCTACTCATTGGAGGCCCTCAGGGGGGCGGTATAGAGTCGGCAGGGCAGATAGCCCTCAAAGCTCTTGTCCTGAAGGGCTTCGCCGTAATAGGCACTAGGGAATATCAGAGTAACATCATGGGGGCTCACAGCTACTATACCATACGGTTCCGAGAGGACAGGCCTGGGGCAATCAGGTTCCCTGTTGACGCGGCAGTAGTACTAGACGCTGAAAGCATATTGACGCATTTCCAGGATGTCAAGCAGGGCGGCTTCCTCGTGTATGATAGTGGAAGCCTCAAAACCAGAATAGACGCCATACAGCCTATGCCACCCCCATTAAAGGCGAGGCTCAAAACCTTCTTCCAGGAGAAGGGGCTTCCACCAGTAGCTGAGAGCGCTGTGAAAGTGGCCGAGGAGAACGGTGTTAGGCTAGTAGGCCTGCCTATGAGGGAGCTTGTGAGAAGCCTGGCAGAGCGGACAGGTGCTCCTCTAACCAGGGTGTCGAGGGCCATAAACACTATGGGCCTGGCTGCCGCGATGTTCCTGCTTGGAGTCGAGCTGGAATGGGTGGAGAAGGCTATAGCAATACACTTCGCCACCAAGAAGAAGAGCGTCATAGACCTCAACGTGGAGGCTGCAAGGCTCGCAGTAGAGTATGTCAGGGATGTCCACGGAGAGCCGGAGACGAGGCTGCCCGACGGCCCCCACAAGGGGAAGGAGGTAATGCTGGCAACCGGTAACGATCTCGTAGCTATGGGTAAGATAACAGGCGGCCTGACGTTCCAGAGCTACTATCCGATAACGCCGGCTAGCGACGAGGCAATATACATGGAATCCCACAGGTTCTTCGAGGTAGCCGAGTGGGCTAAGGGGAGGATTGGAGCCGGAAAGCTGGGGACCGTCATAGTCCAGACAGAGGACGAGCTGTCAGCTATAATGATGGCCATCGGGGCGGCGGCTGCAGGCGCTAGGGCTGCCACTAGTACGAGCGGTCCAGGCTTCGCCCTGATGAATGAGGCGATAAGCCTAGCCATAATGGCAGAGGTGCCAGTAGTAATAACGCTCTGGATGAGAGGAGGCCCGAGCACAGGCCTTCCAACCAGGGAGGGACAGCAGGACCTGCTCCACGCTCTGTTCTCTGGCCACGGGGACAACCCCAAGATAGTCCTAGCAAGCGGCGATCATGTAGAAGCATTCTACGATGCTATAAAAGCGCTAAACTGGGCGGAGAAATATCAGACCCCAGTAATACACCTAGTCGACAAGTACCTTGCTAGCACCACTACGAGCGTGTACAGGGATGAGATAGACGCTAGGAAGGCGAGGATAGAAAGGGGAAGCCTTATCCGCAATCCAGGCAATGGCTACAAGAGGTACGCTATAACCGACACGGGCATAAGCCCCAGAGCCCCGCTAGGCACGACCACAATGATTCTAACGGGCCTAGAGCACACGGAGGAAGGATTCCCTACAGAAGACCCCGTAGTGAGGGAAGAGATGGTGGCCAAGAGGAGGAGGAAGTTCGAGACAATAGCGAGAGAGATCCCCAGCAGTGAGAAGGTAGTTCTACACGGCGACCCTGACGCCAAGGTAACAATAGTCTCCTGGGGCAGCACTAAGCCGATAATACTCGAGGCGCTGAAAATCCTAGAGGAGAGGGGGGTGAAGGCGAACTTCCTACAGATTAGGCTATTCTACCCGTTCCCAGCCAGCGAAGTGGCCGACATACTATCACGGGCCGATACGATAATAGACGTGGAGCAGAACGATATGCTACAGGCCGCCTTCCTGATAAGAGCCTTCACAGGTATAGAGGTGGGTCACGCGGTCAAGAAGATCAACGGCCGGGCCCTCTGGGACACTGAGGTGGCCCAGGCTGTTTTAGAGATACTCGAGACCGGGAAGAAGGAGGTGGTGGTGAGCGGTGGCGCGTAGCTGGATGGAGTATAAGACTCCAGCCTGGGTACAGTGGTGCCCAGGATGCGGTAACTTCGGAATCCTAACCTCCCTACAGAGGGCGCTCGCAGAGCTAGACATAGACCCGGCAAGGCTAGTAGTGGTAACGGGCATAGGGTGCTCCGGAAGGATATGCTACTACGTTAAGGGCTCCAACATGCACGTAGTCCACGGCAGAGCTATACCGGCGGCCACAGGCATCAAGCTAGCTAACCCCGACCTAGTAGTGATAGCCGAGGGCGGCGACGGAGACATGCTAGGCATAGGAGTAGAACACTTCGTGTCCGTGGGTAGGAGGAACATAGACATAACAGTCATAGTACACGACAACGCAGTCTACGGGCTGACAAAAGGCCAGGCGGGACCCACACTGCCAAGCTGGTGGCAGACCAAAGCCCTACCAGGCCCCAACCTGCACGACAACCTAAACCCGCTACTCCTAGCATTCGCAAGCGGCTACACATTCATAGCACGGGCCTACGCATACCACGTACAGCAGACAAAGGAGATAATCAAGGCGGCAATAGAGCACAAAGGGACAAGCCTAGTGCAGATACTACAGCCATGCCCAACGTATAACAACATAATGACTAAACAATGGTACGAGCAGAGAATCTACTACCTAGACCAGGAAGACCCGAACTGGGACCCCACCGTCTCAAGCCCAGCGGAGCTAGCAGAGAAGATGCCGAAGATACTAGAGAAAATGGTGGAGTGGGGCGACAGGATACCGCTAGGAATATTCTACAGGAACATATACAAGGACACCTTCGAGCAGAGAATTGAGAAGATAATAACGAACTACAGGGAGATGCCCCCAGGAAAGAGGCCGGTGGACGTAGACGGTACTCCCATAGCAGACCCGTGGCAGGTCTTCGCCGAGAAGGTCATTAGGACATAGCATACCCTATCATCGCCTACAATACCCCCCATCTACCCACCTGTTCTCGGGGTATCCCATGCCTAGGAGGAGGATAAGCGACTATCTGGGAGAAGAGGGGGATCCGGGAAAGCCTGCTGTCGACGTAGATGTGTTGATAAAGAAGACGGTCGAGGCTACAGTAGCAGAGCTAGTTAAGGGCATCATAAGAGAGATTCGAGAGATGCGGGAAAGCATAGAAGAGGTTAAGGCGAGGCTAGAACAGGTTGAGAGGAAACTGTCAGAGTGCCGCGGGCCAGCATCCAGGGTTAAGACCAAGAGTAGAGGCGGCCTCGCAGATAAGCTCGCGGAAATACTCGCAGAGGAGGGCTATGTGCTGGCTAGCGCTTCGAGGTCAAAGCTCGGCATCAGCCCCTACAGGCTTAGAGACCTAGCCGAGGAGGTTGGAGCGAGAATAGTAGAGCTGGGACACGACTATGCCGTCATGGACCCGCAGGCGTATAGGGAGTTCATACTCCTCTTGTCGACAAATAAGAAACGGGACCCCCAGGAGGCGGCGAAGGCTATGGGGAGGTACAAGGAGCTCTTCGAAAAGATGCGTGAGGCCGCAATAATATATTACGATGCGAAGCGTGGAACATGGAGGATTATAGAGTAGGTGGGCGGGTTGGCGGAGAACAGGTTCCGCCTGCTAGTGAAAGCGATACCTGCAAGCATAGGCGGAGGCTACATGGCGCTAGTGGCGGATAGCGATGTTGTAGGCCAGATACAGGAGGATGCCGGAAGAGGCTTGGCTATAAGAGTGCCCAGGGAACTGGAGAGGGGCAGCCTGGTGGGAGAGAAGGATGTGTTGAAAGTGCTGGAGGATCCGCGAGTGGTCTCCATACTACTCTATGGCAGCCGGGCCGTGTCAGTGGCCGTCGGAGCCGGATACGTACACAGGGAGAGCGTGCTAAACATTAACGGCCTCGAGCATGCAATCGTATACAAGTTTAGCCTAGGATAGACGGCGGGATATTAAAACAGCGTCAACATCGATACCAGGACCTTATCCTATCGCTATAAAATTCTCCCGGCCCACCACCAGGAGAACTGGGGTCGACCGTCATGGGAGACATTGTGGTACTCGTAAAGCCAGCCCTCAACCCAGACATGACGAGATCGAAGCCGGACGGGACAGTCGACTTCGACGCAATCCCGCTAAAGCTAGACGATATTGATGCTAACGCACTAGAGGAGGCTAAGAAGCTCAAGGAAAAGCTGGGAGGCAAGATAATCGCAGTCCTCCTACTAACCTGGGGTCCCACAGCCAAGAGGAAAAAAGACCTCAGGATGGTAGTCCAAGAAGCCCTAGCTAGGGGCGCAGACGAGGCAATAGTAGTCGCAGACGATAGCCTAATACCAGGAGACCAGATAACAACGTCGACAGCCATAATAGCCGCACTGAAAAAGGCAGGAGTTAACCCCGACCTCATACTAGCCGCTGAAGCCTCGATAGACCAGACCACAGGCCAGGTTGCGGGAAGGATAGCGGCAAAGCTAGGCCTCCCATTCATAAGCTTCGCGAGGAAACTCGAAGTGGCAGACGGCAAGATAGTAGCGGAGAGAGACCTGGAGGAGGAAATAGAGAAAGTGGAAGCCCCCCTACCGGCGGTAGTGACAGTTACCCAGGAGATCAACGAGCCCAGGCCGCCAACACTCATACAGATTAGGAGGGCAGCTAAGAAGCCCCAGAAGTACCTAGAAGCTAAGGATCTCGAGGGCGTTCTCCCGCCGAAGAAGCAGGGGCTAGAGTACAAGATACTGACAGTCTCGAGGAAGCAGATAATCATAGAGGGCGATACGCTAGAAGAGATAGCCGAGAAGCTTATAGAGGCGCTTGAGAAGGAGGGTGTTCTCCACCTCTAACCCGTGGGGGTGACTTGTGATGGCAGGTGGAATAGCGGTTGGGACCTCTATAGGAGAGGTTAAGGAAACCCTCACCCTGGCCTCCAAGGCCGGGGACCCTGTAGTATTCGTGTATGGTCCAAATGCAAAGCAGGTAGCAGAAGATGCCGCTAAGCTCGGCGTGAAAGTGTATGTTGCCGACACCAGAAACCCGGAGCAGGCTGCCCTCGCATTGAAAGCAGTGTTTGAGAAAGAGTCGCCTAAAGTAATAGTGGGATGGCCTACCAAGAACAACAGGGACGTCTTCTCGAGGCTAGCAGGCCTGCTAGACCTGCCTCTAGCAACAGATGTTACAAGCGTAGAACTTGGGGAAGACGGAGTAGTATACACTAGGGGAGTGTTGAGCGAGAGGGCGGTAGCGAAGGAGAAGATACCATACCCAGCACTAGTGCTCATCAACGCCAAGGTCCTAGAACCGTACCAGTTCACGGGCGCAGGTAGTGTTGAGGAGGTACCGCTAGAACAGGCAGAGATAGCCATAGTTGGAGTCGAAAGGAAGCAATTGTCGGGTATCAACCTTGAGGAGGCTGAGATAATAGTCGGCGTTGGAAGGGGCTTCAAGAAGAAGGACGACTTGAAACTAGCCTTCGAACTCGCAGAGCTGCTAGGCGCGCAGGTTGGAGCATCAAGGCCCATTGCAGCAGACTACAAGTGGCTGCCAGAAGACGCCTGGATAGGGATAAGCGGTAAGAGAGTGTCACCAAAACTATACATAGCAATAGGGATAAGCGGAGCCCCACAGCACATGGCTGGAGTGATGAACTCGAAAATAATAGTCGCAATAAACAAGGATAAAACCGCCCCAATATTCAAACAGGCCGACTACGGGGTCGTGGCAGACCTCTACCAGTTCCTACCAGTACTCATCAAAAAGCTAAAGGAGAAGAAGTCGAAGTAGCCTACGGCCACACCCTAAAATACTACACACCCTCAGTCGACACGGCGCGGGAAACAGGTAATGGAAGCTGTGGGAGAGTGCCAGGTAATCCCACTACTAACCATATCTCTCCTAGCGATCCTCCTAGCAGTCTTATTTTTACCATTCATATCACGCAAAATAGAGGAGAACCTGGAGCCCTTCTTCCTAGTGATGGGCCTTATAGGAGTAGCGGTAAACTACCACTTCGGCCAGATTAGCGGAGCAGAGCTACACATGCTCGCTAAAAAGGCTGTAACGACGCCACTCTCAGTCGCTGGGCTACCCATAGGAATAACACAAGTAGTATTCATCTTCGGCCTCATCTTCCTATACTTCCACAAACCCATCTATCGAGGCATAGACAGGATGCTAAGGAAAACCGGATTCTACCTCTTCACATTCATATTCATCACAATACTAGGACTTATATCAAGCCTAATTTCTGTAATAGTCACAGCTGTTATTCTATCGGAGATAGCAGCCGCGATCAAAATTGACCGCAAGGCTAAGATAGAGTTCGTCGTCCTGGCATCATTCGCCGTAGGCCTGGGGGCTGCCCTGACACCAGTGGGAGAGCCTCTAGCGACTATAGCGGTTTCAAAGCTGGAGGCAGAGTTCGACTTTCTCTTTAGGATACTCGGAGTCTATATTATACCAGGCATTATCGGCGTAGCGGCCTACGCAGCCTACGTTCTAAAGAGGGAGGCGTCTAAAGTCGAGGGGGTAGAGGCAGTCTACACTGAGACACTCTCAAACGTTGTAGAAAGGACGGTTAGAGTCTTCATATTTGTCGCAGCCCTTGAGCTACTGGGACACAGCTTCTCCTACCTAGCATACTGCTACTTCAACAAGCTGCCACCCTGGGCCCTATACTGGGTTAACACAATATCGGCCGTCGTAGACAACGCAACATTAACAGCTGCGGAAATAAACAAGAGTATGACCGTCGAGCAGATTAGGAGTGCTCTCATGTCCCTGCTAGTATCCGGAGGAATGCTCATACCAGGAAACATACCCAACATCGTCGCAGCAGGTAGGCTGAAGATAACAAGCAAGGAATGGGCTAGAGTCGGAGTACCCTTCGGGATAGCACTCCTGCTAATCTACTTCATTATAATAGAGGTCCTAGGCATACACATTACGCTGGGTGGCGCATGATGAACGGGCAACCCCTAGAAAGAATACTTGTCCCACTAGACCACTCCCCTGTTAGCAAAAAACTTGTAGAATTCGCCGGAGACCTCGCCTTACACTATGGGAGCGAGATAATTCTCTTCACAGCAATAGACTCGTCGATTCTTAAACATGCGGCAGCGGGCTTCGACCCCAATACTATCATAAGAGACTTAGAGGATATGTATAGGAAAATGCTATTACAATACGCTGAAAAACTAAAATCTAAAGGTGTCCGAGCGATTGTCCACGACGAAATCCCTGTAACCGAGCCTTGCAGTGGAATAATTGCCGCGGCCCGCAAAGAGGGGGTCAGCGAGATACTCATAGCAACGAAAGGCTGG
>CAYRZG010000058.1:0-8453 GCA_964428695.1 uncultured Desulfurococcales archaeon | reverse complement strand
GGCACGCGAGGGAGGAGGACTGGGTATGGGGCCTGTTGAAGAGGGAGTCTGGCACGCCAAGCTATGAGATTAAGAGGAAGCTGAGGAACACTATGGGCGAATACTTCTACGTGTTCAGGGACGGCGACGGAATGAGGACAGCGCTCTCCATAATAAGGCAGTTGAGGGAGCAGTTCCGCAGGGAGGTCTACATTGAGGACAATAAGAGGATATACAACACCGACCTACAGGCCGCCGTGGAGACGTGGAACCTGCTCGACGCTGCCCTAGCGGCTGTCTCGGCAGGCCTCAACAGGACCGAGTCGAGGGGCGCCCACTACAGGCTAGACTATCCGAAGAGGGACGACGAGAACTGGCTCAAGCACAGCCTAGTGCTGAGGTACGGCAACGACGACGTGAGGATAGCCTACTGGCCCGTAGACATCTCGACCTGGAAGCCTGTCGAGAGGAAATACTAGAGGGGGTGATATGGGATGGCGGAGGAGAAGGTCCGGGTTCACCCGAACAGGCCCGGGTGGATTGCTAGCATACACCCCTGGCTGTTAAGGATAGCCAACAACCCGGAGAGGCTCGCCTTCATACTACACAGGTGGACAGGGATACTAATGGCGCTCATCATAATGGCACACATATACGTTACCGGGACCCCGGCCAGGGCCGGCTGGGAGGCCTGGGTCGAGGAGGTGTCCAGAGCCTACGGGTTCTCGCCGGTCACGCTATACTTCTTCATATTCGCAAGCCTAGCATGGTTCCACGGCCTCAACGGCATAAGGCTGATACTCGTAGAGTTCCTAGGCGTCTGCATTGGGAAGCCGGAGAAGCCGAAGCCACCATACGAGCCGCCCAGCCTCAAGGCTTGCCAGAGGAAGCTCCTCTACCTGGTCTTCGCCCTCTGGCCCATACTAGTAGTGCTCACAGCAGTCATAGTCTTCTCAAAGTAGAGGGGGTGGTGTACGGTGGCGGCTAGCACGAGGAGCCTGGTCCAGTACATTACGGGGATCATACTCGTCTTCCTCCTCACCTGGCACCTGCTGGTGAGGGTCCCCTGGCTGAGGGGAGTGGACACCTTCAGGGACACCTTGAGTCCAGAGCTAGTCTACAGGGAGATAGACGGCTACGGCATACTCCTCCTAATATTCGCCTACGCCGTACTCTACCACGGCTTCAACGGCCTGAGGAACGTGCTGCTCGAGTGGACCAGCGGGCGCTACGAGAAGCCCATAACCGCAATTATAATAGTGTTATTCCTAGTCTTCGCCGGCCTCGCAACATACACGGTGGTGGGCACCAGCCCGCCCCCGGGAAGCCCATGACACGGTGGGGGTGGTAGCAGTGGTGTTCGACCCGAAGGCGGCGACCCGGAAGCCCCCGGAGAAGGTCACCTTCCGGATTAAGAGGTACGACCCCGAGACTGGCAGGGAGTGGTGGGACGAGTACACTATAGAAACATATCGTGGCATGACAGTGCTGGACGCACTACTCAAGATAAAGGAGGAGATAGACCACACGATAGTCCTACGCTATAGCTGTAGGATGGGCGTCTGCGGAAGCTGTGGAATGATAATCAACGGCATGCCAAGGCTGGCGTGCCAGACCCAGGTGGCTGAGGTTGCAAGCGAGGCCAACCCGGTCATAACAGTAGAGCCCCTAAAGAACCATCCAGTGATAAGAGACCTGCTAACAGACTTCACCGCGTTCTTCGAGAAGCATAGGAAGGTGAAACCATACCTCATAAGGAAGAACGTGGAGGAGAGGGAGACTGGCGACTACGAGTACATAATGCTCCCCGAGGAGCACGAGGAGATATACGAGTACAGCCTATGTATCAGCTGCGGCCTCTGCTACAGCGCCTGCCCGGTAGTAGCTAGCGACGAGCGCTTCCTAGGCCCCCAGGCGCTGGCCCACGCGTGGCGCTACGTTGCAGACGTGAGGGACGAGGCGTGGCGGGAGAGGCTTGAGATGCTAGACTCCGACGAGGGACCCTTCAGCTGCCACTACGCCGCCTCATGTAGCGCGGTGTGCCCCAAGATGGTAGACCCTGGAGCGGCCATACAGAGGCTGAGGAGCGCCCTAATCAAGTACAAGCTGGGACTGTACAAGAAGAGGAAGATAGCTGAGAAGGCAAAGCCTCCCAAGGAGGCGAAGGAGAAGAAGCCGCTACCTCCAGAAGCGCAGCCAGTGCCAGGAGCCGACCCGTGGAGGAAGGACAAAGAGCCTCCCACAATTCCGGTAGACCAGCTCCTAGCCTAGCCTCAACAGCCCGGTTTCCCGGGCTCTTTCCCCTTCATAGTCTAACGTTTAGACTCCCACTCCTCCTATAGGGCTGGGTCGGGGTGTTGCCTGGTCTCCGAGGGGTTGTCGAGGATCTCTCCAGCGTCGGGGAGAGGCTTGCAGGCTACCGTGAGGAGAGGTGGGCTGAGAGGCTTCGAGGCCTAGTCGAGTCTGTGCTCGGCGTCCAGGCTGAGGCTGAGAGGGTCCCGGTCTACTACTGGCGTGTAGGGAGCGTGGAAGTGGACCCGCCGCCACGCTTCGCCGTCGCCGCCCCCTATGCGAGTGGCGACGTGGAAGCCCGCTGGGCGTGGGTGGAGGGGGATCCTGGAGAGTGGAGGTCGTGGCGGGGCTTCCCCGAGGGCCGGGTAGCGGTGGCTAGAATGCCCGGGGACCCCGACGACCTCAAGGCCGCCGCCCTACACGCCTGGGAGGCGGGAGCCTCGGCGCTCGTCCTCGAATCCCCGGTTCCAAGGAAGATCGTGGGCGTCGGATGCTGGGGGTACAGCTGGCACGCTGGAGAGCCCCTCCCGATACCCGTCGCCGTAGTAGGGGAGGGGTGGCATTCGAGGCTCCCCTCCAACGGCAGGGTCCGGGTCGCAGTCGAGGCCGAGGAGGGCTACGGGTGGGGCTACAATATCATAGCCAGGGAGGGCGGCCCGCCCAGGATAGCCTTCGGAGCCCACCACGACGGCTGGTTCACCGGTGTGCAGGACAACCTCCTCGGCATAGCCCAGGCCCTAGCCGCCGCCAGAGAGGCGCTCGAGAGGGGTGCGGGCGGTGTCGAGGTTATACTCTTCACCGCCGAGGAGCATGGAGCCCCGGGACCCGCTGGATGGTACTGGGCGTGGGGTAGCAGGTGGCACGCCCGCCAGCTGGAAGCCTCCAACATAGACGGTGTGAGCGTATACGTTAACTTCGACCTCGCCGGGGGCGGGAGGCTCCACGTGTCCGGCGCACCACAGCGGGTTGGCCGGGCCCTGGAGGCGTTGAAGGCTGCAGGGGTCGAGGCGGGAGTGAGGGGCTGGGAGTGCCCGGAGTGCGACAGTCTAAGCCTGGCAATGGCCGGGGTTGAGACGGTTAGCATTCACAGCCTCTGGGCCCCGGGGGTTAGAGGCTACTACCACACGCCGCTGGACACTGTCGAACGTGTAGACTGGAGGGCCGCGGAGGCAGCGGTAGAGGCGGCAGTACGCTCTGCAATGGCTTCTCCAGACTATGGGAGGCTGGAGACCGCGCTCCACGAACTGCTAGCCCCCGGCCCCCTCGAGGCCCGCATGATACTCTACGAGATCCTCTCAGCGGCGAGGAGGCACGGATGGCAGAGGCTCTACCCGGAAATGGCCAAGAGGCACCTTAGACCCCTACACATGGGAGACTACAGGCTCGACGGCCCCGCAGAGATGGAGGCCTGCATGTTCCCAGAGGTCTGCGGGCTCCGCGACGAGAGGATCGGGGAGGTTAGAGCCGTAATAGTCCCGGGGGAGGAGAGGCTCCTCTACCGGCCTCGGGGGAGGCTGGGGGATCAGGTTAGGAGCTTGCTGGACGACCTGCTGTGGAGGGTGAGGGGTTGGCTGAGAGAATTGTAGTCGTAGCCCCAACGCCGCCGGGCGTTGAGGGCGTAGAGTGGCGGAAGACCCCCGCGTGCACCCATGGAGAGGTACTCCTACTCCACCCGCAGTCCCCGCCGCCCCGGGGGCCCTGCAGGTGGGCTAGGGTCCCGCACAGGAGCCTCCTGCCAAGGGTGGTCGAGCTCGTAGCAGGAGGCGCAGACCCTGGAGATGCGGTGCTCCAAGCGGCCCTCGACGCTGTACGGGAGGCACTCGACTATGAGCCGGCCTGGAGTGCTAGGGGCCTGTCACCGCCACGCCGCCCCCCGCCGATACAGGTTTGGGGCAACGTCTACCACGATACCGGCGGGCCCCGGGAGGCGGCGAGGCTCGAGGCCGAGGGGGCAGATGCGATCGTATACGGGGGGAGGCCTGGCGGTTGCGACGGCTACCTTGAGGGGCTCAAACAGGCCGTGGAAGAGGCGGGCGTGCCAGTGCTCGCAGACCCGGGAGGCTGCGCCGGCCCCGTGGAGGTCTACGAGGCAGGCGCGGCAGGGTACATGAGCATAACCCTCGAAACCGCCGGGAGAGTGCCGGAATGGCTTAGGAGCATGATGGCCTTCATAGTAATCCCAGACGGCACGCCCAGGGACCCGTCTGCTAGGGCGGCCATGCTAGTGGAGGCTGAGGAGACACTGCTATCGATGGGCTATTCCAGGATAGTCTTGGACCCCGTGGCGCAGCCTTTGGTGAGCCCGGGGCTCCTCCCAAGCCTCGCCGCTGCAATGGAGGCTTCCAAGACCGTGGAGTCCCCCATAATGTTGGGGTTGGAGAACGCCTACGAGCTTCTAGACGCTGACACTCACGCTGCGATAGCCGTGCTAGTAGCCCTTGCCGCCGAGGCTGGAGTCTCGATAGTACTAGTGGGGGAGCATAGCTGGAAGAGCCGTGGCGCCGTGCTAGAGGCTAAGACCGCCGCCGCCCTGGTGGGGGCCGCCTTAAAGCTTGGGACTCCCCCCAAGGACTACCCGGTGAGGCTGCTACCCTGGAAGGGTAAGGGTAGGGACTACCCATAGCGTGGGTGCCAGGGCCTTGGCTCCGGGTAGGGTGCACGTTGCAGAGTCTGAGAGGATGGCGGGCCGGCTAGGCCTAAGCGTGCCTAGGGAGGCTCACGTGGTCGTGCAGAGGCTGATAGACCAGCCTTGGAGGGTGCCCAAGCTCCTCTGGAGGAGGCTGATAGAGGAGTGCCCCGACATAGCCGGGAGGCTTCAGCCCAGGGTTGAGGCGGGCCTCCGCATACCGGGCGTGGCGAGCCACGACTGGAGGGGTAGGATCGGGAGGCAGACGCTGTACCGTGTGGTCGAGTGCCTCTACGGCCGGGAGGCCAGGCTGCTGGTAGACCTCCACATGGCCCTCGACGACCTGTGGGAGGGGAGGGACCCGGAGGCTAGCGGCTATGACCCTCGCGTCCTCCGCTACCTTCGGGAGAGGAGGCTTCTCCCCCGCTAATCCTCCTATACCTTGCCTGCCCGGCCTCCCTCAGGGTCACCCTCCTCCTCGCCGGCACCGGGATCACTACAACCCGTAGCAGGTCGGGGATGACCCTCACCAGGTGTCTTGCAAGCTCCTGGGACCTCCTGTTCGCCGAGTGGAGCCTCATGTAGGGGTGCATTTCAACCCACACTTCGGCCTCGGCGAACGTGCCGTAGACCTCGATCCTCATCCTGGCCACGTGGAAGCCTAGGCGGGCGGCCTCCCTCTCGATCAGCCTCCTGATCTGGAGCCTCCTCTCCCTCGGCCCTGGGCCTATAAGGTAGAGGAGGTGCTCGTACAGCAGGCCTAGGAGGCCGTAGGCCACGTATACCGCCACAGCCCCAATGAGCGCCTGCTCCGCCAGGCTCGAGTGGAGAAGGTTGCTCGCTATAATGGCCAGGCCGCCCGCCACCTCTACTATCACGTCGTAGCGTAGCTTGCTGGAGACCGCCCTTACCGAGACGAGGCGGAATCCCAGGGAGCCCATCCTAGCCTCGAGCATATGCTCTAGAACGTAGCTGGCCGCGGCGCTAGCCAGGGGGTAGGAAGCTAGCCATACCGGGGTCGGCTCGTGGCTGCCCGAGAACGTCTTGTAGACTATCGCCGCCGTCGCCGCCAGGCCTATGAGGCTTAGGATTATCACCGCCAGTGCCTCGGCGCGGAGTATCTCGTACCTAGCCTTGTAGAATGCCGTCCTGCTGGCCGCCACCCTCAGCGCTAGCCACACGCCCGTGAAGGCCATTGCCTCTATGCTCCACACTAGCGCCTCGAACAATACCACGCCGCTGGGGTAGACGAGGGTGTAGAGGAGGAAGCCGACTATTGCGAAGACGGTGCTAGCCACCGCTACCTCGACAACAGCCCTGGCGGCCTCGACAGCTTGTAGCACCTTCCTATACGTGGCGGTCAGCCTCTGGTACTTGCCGCCACCATCCCTCCTCAAGACGCTGTACGCCTCTAGACCCCACAATTGCATGCGCCTAATAACGGGGACTGTGCGACTCCAAGCCTATACGTTGGCCGCCTCTATCCATATGGGAGTATATGCCCACAATAGTGGGGCCCACTTAAACCCCACAGCATCCGCCAGCACATGGTGTAGAGGGATGAGGGTCCACGCTAGGCTGGCGGCCGGGATTCTTGCCATCGCAGTCCTTCTCGCCCCCGTCGCAGCGTTGCCGGCCGAGGCCTTCGGTAGCGGCGGCTCCTACAGCCACCCCTACCCCGAAGGTGTCCAAGTCGGAGACATAGTCTTCGGCCATGGGAAGCTGGACTGGCTCATACCGGGATACTGGACCCACGTCGGGATGATAGCCTACTGGGACCCGCAGGTCGGCGACTGGATAGTCGTCGAATCCGACCTGTCGGGCGGCGTGCACCTCTCAACGCTCTCCGAGTTCCTAGCACGCTACGACACTGTAGCTATAGCCCACGTCGCTGCGCCGGAAAGCGTTAGGCAGGCCGCCGTAGAGTTCGCGCTCGAACAGCTGGGGAAGGGCTACGACCTCTACTGGTTCACCAAGCAGGTGTACGGCAGCAGCTACTATTGCAGCGAGCTAGTATGGGCGGCATACAAGGCTGTCGGCGGCCCCGACCTAGACGAGAACCCCGGCTGGAGCTGGACATACGCTTACGGGGTCGCCCCCCAGGAGGTATACGATGACAGCGACACGATAGTATACTACTACGACTCCGCAAGCTGACACGCGGCCGCCGCCCGCACTAGCCTAGCAACACTAGGCGACGAGGCTGGCGCCTCAACGGGCTCTCCGAGGACCAGGGCCTTGTAGAGGGCGCACCTCCAGTTCCACAGTGGGCTCTCGCCGCGCTCCTCGCATATACCCCTGGGGAACATGCTGGCAGCCTTCTCTACGTCACATTTCAGAGCGTACATTATCGCGGTGTCAGCTGATATCCATTCCAGGAACTCCCTCCTCAACCCACTGCTGGTCAACCTCAACGCCATGTCCCCGGCCTCCTCTAGCACCCTGAGGGCGTCGTCCACCCTGCCCAGCTCGGCGTAGAGGTATGCGAGGCTGACCGCAACATTGTATGTTAGCGGGTCCGCCTCGCTCCTCGGAGCCCTGCGGACCGCGTCCCAGAGCCTCTCAAGCTTATCCCTAGCATTGTCTAGTAGGCCAAGCTGCCTCTCAAGGTCTGCTATAACGCTTAGCACCCAAAGGTAGAGCCAACCCTTATCCCAGCTTTCCAGCTCCTCTGCGAACAGGTCCTCCATAGCCCTCGCCGTGTTGAGAGCCTCCCAGACTAGCCTAGTGTCGCCACGCTTGTCGGCTAGCGCGAGTATCAGTGCTATCTTGTTGGTGTAGAATGTTATCAGGGCGTCCCTGTCTCTACACTTGTAGGCCTCCTCCTCCGCCTCTGTTAAGAGTTCCTCGGCCCTGTCCGTGCGGCCGGCGTGAGTATACGCTATCGCCGCCAGGGCGGCCAGCCTTACTAGGAGCCTTCTGTCAGGGTTGCTGGAGGCCCGCTCCCTCTCGTAGGCCTCCTCAAGCTTCACCGCCGCCTCTATGGGACGTTCTAGTATGCCTCGGAATATTGTGAGCTCGGCCTCGAGTATAACCCTGTCCCTGTCGCTCAGGGGGCAGCGTGCTAGTACCTCCTCTATCGCGGTAGTGTATGCTTGGAGGTTGGCGAATGGCCACGCGCTTCCAGTGGAGAGCCTCTCCCTCACAAGCCTAGCCAGGCCTACTACGTCGCAGGACTCGGCGTAGAGTCTCGCCGCCTCACCCTTCCAGTAGTGGTCGTCGCCGGCAGCGAGAGCCTGGGCGAGCCTAGACTTCAACTCCCTATCCTCTCGTATCTGCGTCTTCACAAGGCCGTGGTAGTAGTCGTCGAGGTACACCTCCCCACCCCTATATTTGACTACACCCGCGAGGGCGAGTTGGCGGAGCGCCTGCTCACACTTCCTCCCCCGGGACCCTATCGCCGAGCAGACGGCCTGCTGGGGGACAGGCTTGTCTGCAACGGCTAGGAGTGAGACTATCATCCACTGAAGGTCGTCGTCCAGCACTGTGCCCAGGAGGCCCCTGGAAACCGCGGATTCCAGCATGGAGGCCGCCTTCTCCGGGTCGCCCGTCTCCT
>CAYRZG010000057.1:0-8462 GCA_964428695.1 uncultured Desulfurococcales archaeon | reverse complement strand
GAGTTCCGCGCAATACCAGCATCCCTCCGCGGCGGCAGGAAAGGGCTCGAGGAGTATGTTGAAAGGATAATCGCTGGCCTCCAAGAGCTTAGGGAAATGCTGGAGACTGCTGGCCTAACACGCTCCCAGACAATGCTTGCCGCCGAGAAGGTCATAGACACGATACTGGGAGGCTTCCGCAGGGAGGCAGTCGAGGATCTAATGCGAAGGCTGTTTAGGCTGGCAGCCGAGGCCGCAGGTCTAGAACCCAAGACCGTGGCTGGAGAGGTCTTCGCGGGCGCCCATACTCCCAAGAGCCTCTCAGAATACTACAAGGCGCTAGCATCCCTACTTCCATCCCCTACCGGTGAGCCTGTCTACCTAGTTACTAGGTCGCCGCGGCTTGAAGGCCGGGAGCTACACGTGTACAAGGCTACTGTGTACTACGATGGGGTCCCAGCCTACTCGGAATCCGTAGGAATAATGGTAGAGGATGGGACCCTCAGGCTTGTTAGGGGAGTCGACCTGCTAGAAGTGATAGTAGACTCTATGGCCGAGGCGAACCTGGTATCGACTGTTCCAGAGTACAGCCTTCCCTCAGAAGAGGAGAAGAGGATGAGGAGGAAAATAGAGTCAATAATAGCGGGTAGGGTTGTAAGAGAAGCCATACAGGCCATAGTCGACTATATGGAGAGGGCTGAGAAGAACGGCTTCAGCCAGCCACATCACGCCTGGAAGCCACGCTCCATCACGGATGCTAACGTTAGAGTTGAAGCCGTTCACGTTGCATCCATAATCTATAGTCCCGAGCCAGCCCGCATGGCGGGTGACGCTACCGAAGCCTGGAAGGAGGAGGTGGAAAGAATCGCAATGCAGGTAGCCATAGAATATGAGAGGAGCCAAGGCAGGATACCCCGAGACGTCAGCAAGTATAGACACTACGACATTGAAAGCTACGACCCCAAGACCGGGGAGATACGCTATATCGAGGTTAAGGGCAGATCCGGCTACTCTCTAGAGATAGAGCTCACAGAACGCGAGTATCAGATTGCGCTCGAGCAGGGTACCAGGCACTGGCTCTACATTGTATACGCCATCTCGACAGTCAAACCCAGGCTAGTGGCGGTGAGGGACCCTGCCCGTACAATATCGTGGAGTGAGGTGACTGTGAGGAGGTTCAGGGGTTCACTTTAGACTGCCCGAGCACCCTTAGAACCCTACACAATATCCTAGACAGGAACCTCCCACGCGGACGTCACCTCTACTCCTCCACAAGTCCACTCACGCCTGCCATATCCTCCGGGGTTATACGGGGTTTGGAATAGCCGGCGGTTATGTGACATGGAGATGGATACCTGCTAGGGGCGCCAACCAGACTAGTACAGGTGTGGCTTTCAAAGCGCCTCCTAGATTATCCTACCGGTTGATTGTCGACAGTCCAAGTCCCGGAACCCGGCGTGATCTCCCACTATGTTCGACGAAAAAAGGTAGGATGGGGACGGTGACCGCTGCTAAACACCCATCGCTTGTGCTAATATTAATGCCGCCTTGGTAGCAAGCTTCTCTACTGGTATATCGTCTTCGACTCTTGCTATAGCCTCAGCCCAATATCTCGTCCATACTCTCTCCACTGTTTCTACCATGGCCGTTTTCATGTCTATCATCCTTACTTCCTCGACTACTAGCGTTAGGCCTAGCACCACGTGGTATATCTTACCATTGTCTATCTTCTTCGTTATTGTTATTGCTAGGTTATTGAAGTCGTAGCTGCGTAGCGGTGTTTTTCTACCTATTGTTGTGGCGACTACTTCTCCTGGCAGTTTCTGGGCTACCTTGTGTGACGCTGTCAGCAGCATTAGCATGGTGTCTAGCGGGATAGGGTGGATGCAATGGTGGAAATATTCGTCTATTGTATTGTTTTCGTGTAGGCTCTGTAGCAGGGGTCTTAGACCTGCTGTTGCCTTCTCTGCTTCAACCCTTCTGATCATGACGGTGTGGATCTTGTATCCACGCGACATGAAATTCTCGTGTAAGAACTTGTCTGGCATGGTCTCACGCTCGAGTTGAGGAGGTTTGCGGCATTGTTGCCGTCTCGCCGGCGGCTGAGTGAGTGGAGTAGCGCTGCGGTAGCCGTGGCGTTGTCTCGCGTGCAGGGTTAGCCTGATATCCGGGGTTGGATATATATTTTACGGTTTACTCCCGGCTTGGATCATCTTCTTGTACAGCCATAGTATGGCCCATGTTGTGAGCGCTAGGCTTAAAGCGTAGACTGCGGGAACGGTGTAGCTTCCCAGTATCATGTAGAGTGGGTTCTCCAATGTTAGTGGTTGGAGTGGTGTTATGTCCGTGTAGAGTGGCGAGTCGAGTATAACGTGTCCCGCCCAGCCTGCTATGCCGCCTAGCATGGCGTGCTTCCAGGAGGCGGCTGCGAGGGGCAGGCCGAGCCTATGCCATGTGAGGGTCCCTGCTAGGCCTGCTAGCCAGCCTACGAGTATGGCGGCTGACAGCGTGTGGAGCGGGCCGTGTAGCCTTGCGTTGAGGTCTAAAGCTATTACCAGGCCTGGCTCGACGTCTACGAGCACGCTCCCTGCTAGGATCGCCCCGCATCCAAGCCGTGGGGCGAGCCTGCAAAGCAATATCCCTAGGCCTAGGTGGAGTGGTGTGGGCGGCATGGCTGCCCCCTACCCTTTCAGGTTAGCCAGGGCTTCTACCAGTCTTTTCGCCTGCCGCCTGAAGGTTTCCGGCCTGGAGCCGAGGCCTATTCTAAGATAGCCTGGTAGGCCGAAACACTCGCCCGGAACCACGAGTATGCTGTAGTCTTCAACTAGCCTCTGAGCCAGGCTCATTGTGTCCCGAGTCCAGGGTGTGCGGGCTAGAGTGTAGGCTCCGGCCTCTGGCCTAACAATCTCCAGGAGGCCGGGGAACTCGGAGATTACCTCTCCCAGTGTTTCCAGGTTTTCAGCTACTATTCTCCTTGCCCTCGCCTCTAGTGCTTCGACGTTGGAGGGGTTTGAGAGTAGCTGGCCCGCGATATGGTCGCTTAGAATTGAGGGTGCTATGCTAGTATAGTCTTTAACCGCCCACGCCCTCTCTACAATCTTCTCTGATGCCACGATCCAGCCTATCCGGAGCCCGGGGAGCCCGTAGACTTTTGACAGGCCGCCCACAGCCACGGCGTTATCTAAGCCTGCAACCTCCACTATGCTTGGCGTCCTCGCCCCGTCATGCTCGAGGCCCCTGTAGACCTCGTCGAACACTAGCATGGCCCCATGCTCTGCGGCGGCAGAGGATAGCTTCTCCAGCTCCCCTCGTCTAGCCCGGGATCCGGTGGGGTTGTTGGGGTTGTTCACGAACACCGCCTTTGGCCTGTGGGCCTCTATGAGCTTAGCATACTCTTCCACGGGAAGCCTCCAGCCCTCCCCCGGCCTCCTCCAAACCTCGACCACCCTGGCACCCCTAAACTCTAGTAGGCCTCGGACCTGCATGTAGGAGGGCATGTCTACTAGAACCGTGTCTCCCGGCTCCACTATGGATAGTGTCGTCACTAGGTTGGCCTCGGCGCTACCGTTTGTGACTAGAACATTCCCCTCCCCTATTGGGGCGTTATAGAGGGATGCTATAGCCCGCCTAAGCCTCGGGGACCCGGCGGTCCACCCGTAGCCCAGCTCCAACCCTCTGTCAACCGCTGCTCCCAGCTCTTCAAGCTCCCTCAGGCTTAGGGGGTGGACGCCGCTCTCGCTTAGGAGGACCTCCACTCTAGTCTCGTGTAGGCTCTGCCACCGCTCCAGACAGAAGAAGGGAAGGCCAGAAACGACCATGCCGCCATAGGGTTGTTCAAGCCTGCAGCAAGTGTAGACGTCCAACACGCGCACCCGCGCCTAGGATTGGCGGGGGAGGGTATAATCGAGGCATCCAACACCTACACCCGGGGCCCAAGGCTTGCCTTGCAAGTTACTCCTAGTGGGGTTCGAGGGCTTCTCGAAATATTGGCCTAACCCAGCCGAAACCCTGGTAGGGAGACTTGACGGTCTCCAGGCTGGCGGCTGCATCGTGGAGGCGAAGACCATACCTGTGAGCCTGCAGGCCGTAAAACAACTTGCGGGGTCTCTTGAAGGCTACCAGGCAATTATGGGCGTCGGCCTAGCCCCGACGGCTAGGAGGCCCAGGCTAGAACTGGCAGCGGTAAACCTAGTAGACTACTCCGAACCCCGAGGGGGAGAAGCGAGGCTAACCCCGATAGTGGAGGATGCACCGTTAACACTACCAACAGGCCTCCCCTACAGGGAGATAATCCAGGCATGCAGGAGTAAGGGACTCCCACTTGACCCGGGAGCCTCAATAGGAACATACATGTGCAACGCCCTAGCCTACACGCTACACCTACACTCACAGAAGACAGGGGTCCCAGCGGGATTCATACACATACCACCAGACACGGCCACCGCAATGAGACTCAACATGAGGAACTACACTCCAACATGGATACTCGAGGAAACACTAAAATGCATAATACACACGCTTGCACTATTAACGTGACAGTATTCGATATGGGGTTTTTCTCCGTGAAAGTAAAACTATCATGTAAAGACATAATACTGTACACGTGGAGAGAACAATCTGCTTGGGTGGAGGCTTGCAGGCAACCAGCCTTGCGGCCGAGGCTCAGATGGTGTTCGATAGCCTCCTCTCTAGCCCCCTTTGGAGGGGGCCGATCTTAGAAGGTAGGTTCTCTGGCCCCAGGGAGATCTTCTGGCGGGAGATGAGGCGGTGGGCAAGGAGATGGGCCCATGGCATGGCGGCAGGTCTTGGTGGGAGGGTATACCTACTCTTAACTTGGAGAAGTAGCCCTGCCATGGGTGCAGCAGTGTTCATAGATGCTGGAGGCCCACGCCTTGCATACCTGGACTTCCACGGCTTCAGCTACGTGAAGGTAGACGGGCGGATGGGAGTAGTTCCCGGGGAGGTGACGGCCTTCTACGGCGTGCTTGACGAGCCATACTATAGGAGAGTGGACGTGCTACTCCCAGTCATAAGGAGGACGATGGTAGCCCGGGGCTACTGGCTAACCGCGTCTAGAGGCCAGGACGGCGGCGAGATCTTGGGTTGCCACTCCTCCGTCGCCGTCTTCGAGAGGAGGAAGGCCAAGTTCGTCATAGTACACCCCTGGATACGCTTCATATTCCCGGTGATTAGGATAGCCTGGGCGTGGCACCATCGAGTTATACCGGTTGACGCCGAGGTTCTAGGGGAGGCAATGGAAGTCTGCCCCCAGCCTGGAGAGAGCCTAGCCGCCCTCGGCTAGCAGTTTCTCGACCACGCCCATACACTCGGGCCTGTAGGCTACTTGCACGTCGCCGCCCCGTCTCGCTACCAGTATGGTGTGGCGCTCCATGCCGGCGTGGGCGTAGAAGTTTCTCCTGTTAACGATACTCTCACGACACTCTGACACGGTATATGCGTCGTTGCAGCCCCCTTCCAGAGCTGATAATAGCGAGTCGTACACGGCAGGCTTGGCTAGACGCCCGCATTTAGCCTCGAACGATTCAACCTTGCCTCTTATATCGTTAAGCTCGCTCTTTAGCATGGTCAAGCCGACTATGCTTACGCCGAACTTCTCAGCCATCTCCTGCAGCCTGCTTAGCGGGTAGAAGGTTATGCCCTCAACAGCCTCTGCCTCGAGCAGGCCCCTGGACTCCCCGGCTAGTTTCTCCAATAGTCTCGTGGCGTAGAGCGTGTCAAGCGCCGGGGGGAGTAGCGTGTAATCCCATTCCACCACTACCTGCCCCTTGTCCCGGTCTACCTTTATCCTGGGCTGGTAGGGGTCCCTCCCAGCGCCGAGAGCCTCCGCCAGCAGCCGCTCGTATTCAGTGTGCCACCTCCTAGCCTCTTCTACGTCTAAACCGTTGAGTTTGGCTGCAATGTAGAGTGGGAACCCGTAATGGTATGAGAGCCTAAGGCTGCCAACTAGGGGAGCATATCTCTGCCGGAATTCCTCGGCGGCCTTGTTCAGCTTTAGGGCTTGTACTGGAGGCTTCCCGCCAGTTAGGCTCCGGAATACCCGAATCCTATCAGCCCGGGCATGGCCTGCATAGAATTCTACCAGCGCCTCCAGAGGCCCAAGCTCCACCATGCCGGCTTCGATAACGTGGATCCTAGACTCCTCACCCTCAGCCTGCACCGGGTCGCTGTTGACGACAGAATAGTATACCCGCCCGCCACGCAGGGCGGCGTAGACTCGGACCGCCCTGGATAGGGCCTCCCGGGCTAGTAGGGGGAAGTAGTTGACCCCGTGACTAGTGTCTAGGATTACGAGGTCCGGCCGCAGATTGTCGAGGGCCTCGAGCAGGGCATACTCCATGAGGGCCCTGGCAGTTGAAGGCTCACTCCTATAATAGTAGGATATACTCCTATTGTCGTCCCTCACACGGTAGGCGGCGCTGGAGGGGACCACGACAAGCCTAGCCCCGGGAGCCTCCTCCCCGAAGACCTCTCCCAGGAAGCATTCCAGATAAGCCTCTCCTAGCTTCCCCGCTCTTCCAACCAGGGCCTTATAGGATTCCGGGGGCTCCCCGACGCTAGCCGATTTCACCCCTTGGGAAATCTCCTTGGCGTCCGGGCAGCCCGTCTTATCCTCCCCGCCCGGCGAGGCTAGACTGTCGGCTACAAACACTAGCAGGGAAACCTCAAACCCTCCACTATGAAGAGCCCAGGCCTCGGCCACGATAGTCGAGTGCGACTCCACCCACCCTCCATACTCTGCCCATTCGTCGGGCCGCCAAGCCCTCCATCTACCACTGGGCTCCGGGGGCAGGACAGGCTTGTACACTACCCTACGCCAGCCGGCCGGGAGGCCCCAAACACCGACAAGCAGAACCCTCTGACCTCCCCCTTCCGCCACTCTCGACACCCAACATAGAACGTTCCCGGCAACAATTAATTCTAACAGACTTTCTTTCATGCAGGAATATGGGGGGCGTCTAGCCCGTCCCCCGCTTCCTGCCCATGGCGAGGGCCGCTACTAGGGCGGCAGCCGATAGCGCTAGAAGCATGTAGATGGTAGTGGGGGAGCCTCCTTCCACGCTTATGCCAGCCGGGCTCCCGCCCACGCCCACAGCCCTCGAAAGCCTTATGGTAGCGTTTACCATGCCTGCCGACAGCGTGTGTTCGAATGGTATACTGTCCGCAGACAGTAGGCGGACCACCCTAACGTCGGGGCCGGCGAGCCTCCCCTCTACCAGAACCCCGGACTCATGGTAGACCCCCCTAAACGAGGGGGTCCCAGGGAGACTCGCAATACACTCAACAGCGCCAGCCGAACTATTTACAGGCATGCCGGGGATCTTGATAAAACCGGCTCTAACACCTCGACTCGAATACACCAGCACAGTATCATTAGAACCGGAAACAAACACGCCGTCAAAACTAGCATTCAACACTCCGAGCAGGCCGCTATAGGCGGCAATAAGGCGGCCCTCAACCGGAGACTCAACCCCCGCCACAGTCTCATTCGGGTCCAGAACAACAGGGACAACCCATCCCTGACTACAATTATCGACAATCAACGCTTCCCCCTCAACACTCACCGAGAAGGGTCCCCCGCCAACGGTCACCGTTGATGAACCATTAGAATACTGATATTCGACTCCAGGAATCCAAGACACAAGCCCCTCACCAACACCCTGCAATATGCAAACATTCAGGCCCGGAACCAAACCAGCAGGAGGAGCCGCCATAAGCACGTGAGACCTAGACACCCCAATACTATGACCAACATAATAAGGCAGGAAACCAACAAGAAGCCCACTATCGTCAAACAGCATCAAGCCAAAATCCGACCGTAAAACAGTATAGCTAGAATTAAACCACCCAGACCATCGAGAGACGCCGCCTATAGTAGGACTCTCCCCCCCAACACCGGGCCTGTAAAGATAAACGACTCCCCCAGGAATGGAAACATTAATATCAACACTAGACTCAACAATAGATACTACAACAACGAAACTCGAAACGTTCAAAACAACAAGCGACCCATCGCCTTCTACCCCGAAGAAGCCCCCATCCGGAAACACAAGGCTAACATTACGGTCAAACCACACGTTGTAAACAAGCACAATCTTGCCTTCGCCAAGACCTTCAGCCTTAGTAAGAAGAAGAGCACCTCCATGATAGAAGCCTAAAACAGCACCAGATATGATAATTAAGGCAAGTTGAACGAGGGCGACAAGCTTAATGGGCGCAGCCATTATAGTTTCCCCAAAACTAAAATATAACATGAGGGTATTTATAAAACTCTACAGGCATTTCCCGATAGTAGCCAATATATTAGGCCTCAAATCTAGAATAGAATGGAGAACAGTATGACAGCCATAAATGGGAACATTATGAAAAGATCCCCTGCAATAACAACTCTTAATAGCAAATTCACTATTGTAGCACACTACGTGTCCAAGGTTCTAGCATTATCTGTAGGGGGCAAGTGGTGG